>CAZTAI010000098.1:0-5639 GCA_964611555.1 uncultured Chloroflexota bacterium
AGGCCCAGGAAGATCAGCGGAAGCCACCCGAAGACGAGGGCCCAGATGAACGCGTCGGCCGCGACCCGCATGAGGGACGAGAGCGCCGCGACGGCGCGCTCGAGCGTGCGGGCCGGGTCGTACTGGCCCACCTCTCCCGGAGGCTCGGCCAGGAGCGGGATCACCTGGACCACGATCGTCGAGTACGTGGTGCGAGCCTGGATGACGTTGATCTGCGCGGTCAGCTGCTCGACCTGTGTGCGCACCTGCGCGAGGACCTGGTCGATGCGAAGGATGTCCTCGATCGCCTCGGCACGGCCGAGCAGGACGAGGTAGCGCTGCTCCTCCGCGACCTTGGCCTTGAGGCGTGCTTCGAGGTCGATGAACTGGTCGGTGACGTCCTGGCCCTCGACGCTCGAGGACAGGACCTCGATGTCGGCGATGTCACGGATCTGCCGCAGCGCGTCGTTGAAGCGGGCCTGTGGCACGCGGAAGGTCAGCATCGCGTGACGCTGATCTCCGGACCCGGACTGCGAGAGCGAGATCACATCCCCACCGAGGCTGGCCGCGATGGCCTGCACCCGGTCCGAGACGACCCACGGGTCGGTCGCGCGAAGCGAGACGTTGCCGGTCTGGATGAGCTTGCGCTCGCCGTCGAAGACCTGGGGGATCGGGACGGTGCCGGGAGCGCCGACGCTCTGATCGGCCGCCTTCTCGGGTGCGGTCGCTCCCCCGAAGCTCGGCCCCGAGTTGAGGCCCATGCTGGTACGGATCCCCTCAGCCGGAGCTGCGGTCGGCATTGCCGCTGGAGAGGCCTGGGTCGCGCTGGCACACGCCGCGAGCACGACGGCCACAAGTGCGAGCGACGCGGCTGCAACGCGGGTCCTGCGTGTCATTTCCATCACCCCTTCGGCTGCGCTTGTCAGGGCAGACGACGGCGGAACGGAAAGGTTCCCGCCCTAGCGGGGCTCGGCGACCTCCAGGGGCCGCCCGTGATCCCAGTACTCGATGGTGTAGGCCGTGCGCACGATCGACAGGCTGGTGCCGCTGAACGGGTCGGTCGGCTCCACGACCTCGACGCTCTGCCGGCGGATCAGCCCGTCGAAGAGCCCGACCTCGATCTCCAGCACTCCTACGGTGTCCGGGTCGATCTCCTCGTTGACCATCCGCGCCTGGAGCTCGAAGGCGTCGAGCTCCAGGCGGATGCGATACGTCGGCATGCCTCGTGAGACGCCCACCCCGGCGAACTGCGCGATGCCGGGGCCACGGATGAAGGCGAACGGCGCCTGCGCCTCGGCGAGCGGACCGAGGCGGATGCCGGAGGCGAGCCGAAGTCCGTTACCGTCGTCGACCCACAGGCGGTGGCCGATCATCACCAGCTCGAGCAGACCGGTGCCATCGAGTACGAGGTGCAACCGATCAGGTGGAACGAGCTCGCCGGTCGCGCGTGTGGACTGAGCGAAGCTGCCGCCAAGCGCGGCCGACCCGCGCATCTCGGCGACCGCGTTCATCTCGAGTCGGGTCGTGATCGTCTCCATCCGCGTGAGCGCCGTGTCGAGCCAGGCCGCGGACGTCTCGGGGGCGGAGCCGATCGCGGCAACGGCAACGATGGCCGCGAGGAGCAGACCGCTCACCGGCGCGAGGATGCGCCGATTCACCAACGGCTCCCGAACAGTGCCGCCGCGTTGTCGCGGACCGTACGCGCGAGCTCCTCGGCACTGACGCCTCGTAGCACGGCAACGGCCTCGTACGTGTCGGCGACGAACGCCGGCTCGTTCCGCCGGCCGCGGCGCGGCTGCGGCGCGAGGTACGGCGAGTCCGTCTCGAGCAGCAGCCGATCCGCCGGCACGAGCGCGACGGCGGCCCGAAGCCCTTCGCTGCGCGGGTAGGTCACGGTGCCCGCGAACGACAGGTACAAGCCGCGCCGCATCCAGTCCTCCACGGCTTCCAGGCCCTCGCTGTAGCAGTGGATGTGCCCGCGGACACGCGGGAGCTCGTCGAGGAGGTCTCTCACGGCGCCGCCGGCCTCACGGACGTGGATGGTCACGGGAAGGTCCAGCTCCGCGGCCAGCTCGATCTGCCTCCGGAACGCCTCTTCCTGCGCCTGGCGCGGTGCGCTTCGGCCCGACAGGTCGATCCCGATCTCGCCGATAGCGACGACCCGGTCGTGGCGCGCGAGCTCGCGGATCCTCTCCAACATCGCGCTCGTCAATGTCTGCGCACGGTGGGGATGGACGCCGACCGCGACCCGCACGATGTCGTAGCGCTCGGCGAGCGCGATCGCGGCCTCGCTGGAAGCGACGTCCTCGCCGCACGTGAGGATCCGCTCCACGCCCGCGTCAGTCGCACGCGCGATGACCTCGGGAAGGTCGGGTAGGAGCCGGTCGTCTGTCAGGTGCGCGTGGGCGTCGATCAACGGCGTGATCCGCGCTGTCGGATCAGGCGGCGCCTTTTGCCTCAAGCCGGGGGAAGAGAGCCGGGCCGGGACGCACTTCGGTGCCGGGACGGGTGACGCCCCACTTCGCGACCTCGGACCAGCTCGCCGACGCCGGCGAAGGCACGCCAAGCTGCTCCGCGATGCGCTCCGCTGTCGCGGGCAGGTACGGCCAGAGCAGGTACGCGAGCAGTCGCACCGCCTCGCACCCGGCATACAGCGACGCGCCGAGCTCCGCGCGCCGTTCCTGGTCGCGCGCCAGGTGCCACGGCTGCGTGCGCTGGTAGTGCTGGTTCGCCGCATCCACCAACGCGAAGGCAGCCGCGAGCGCGTCGCCGAGCTGTAGCTGCTCGGCGGCGGCATCGTGGTCGCGTATCGCCCGCTCCCCAGCCTCTCGGACGGTCGTCTCCGACGGACCTGCTGGCGACGGCTCCGGGACACGCGACTCGAAGTAGCGCTCGACCATCGCGAGCGTCCGAGAGACGAGGTTGCCCAGACCGTTCGCGAGATCCGCGTTGAAGCGACGGCTGAAGATCTCGGGCGAGACGTCACCGTCAGCGGCAAAGCCGACCTGGCGCAAGACCAGGTAGCGGACGGCATCGGCTCCCCATTCCTCCGCGGCCGCGATCGGGTCGATCATGTTGCCGCTCGTCTTCGAGAGACGCTGACCCTGGTAGTTGAGGAAGCCGTGGACCCACACCTTCTTCGGAAGCTCGATCCCGGCCGAGAGCAGCATCGCCGGCCAGTAGATGCAGTGGAACCGGGTGATGTCCTTGCCGATCACGTGGACGTCGGCGGGCCAGTACTTCTTGAACAGTGCGTCGTCAGTACCGAGGCCGACACCGGTCACGTAGTTGATGAGTGCGTCGAACCAGACGTAGACGGTCTGGTTCGGGTCGTCCGGCCACGGGATGCCCCAGGAGAGACCGCGACGGGACACGCTGATGTCCTTGAGTCCGCGCGAGAGCCAGCCGAGGACCTCGTTCCGGCGTATCTCCGGCTCACAGAGTTCAGGGCGGTCGCGGTAGAGATCCTCCAACGCCTTTTGATACTTGGAGAGGCGGAAGAAGAAGTTCTTCTCCGACAGCTTCTCGATCGTGTCCCGGTCGGTGTGGATGGTGCAACGGCCATTGACCAGATCGCTCTCTTCGTAGAAAGCCTCGCAGGAGACGCAGTAGAGGCCCTCGTACGTGGACTCGTAGACGTCACCGTTCTCGATCCACCGGCGCACGAACCACTGCACGCTCTTGACATGGTCCGGGTCGGTCGTACGGATGAAGCGGTCATGCGAGATGCCATAGAGAGCGGCCGCACTCTCATAAAGGCCCGCGAGGCGGTCGACGAAGACTCGCGTGTCCTCGCCCTTCGCCTTGGCCGCGCGGTCCACCGTCGTGGCGTTCTCGTCGGTCCCGGTGAGGAAGAAGACGTCGCGGCCGCGCTGCCGGTGAAAGCGGGCGACCGCATCGGCGCCGATCTGCTCATAGAGGTAGTGCAGACCGGGTGCGTCGTTGACGTACACGATCGCGGTCGTGATGTAGAACTTCTGGGCCGTCATCTACGTAGTGTAAGAGATCGCACGTGCTGATCAGACGATGACACGCGGAGGACGCCTCGCGATCGCCGCTCTCGGCGGCGTCGTATTCGCTTTGGTCGTAGCAGTCGTCATCGCTGCCCCGGTCCTCGCTCCGGCCCCGACGGCTGTCGCTTCACCCACGCCGAGTGCGTCGGCGAGCGCGGCTCCGGTCACGACCCCGACCGACAGTTTCCCAGACGTCGATGGGGGCCGCGCTCTCGAGCACACGGCGTATCTCGCCGATCCGGCGCGCGGCGGTCGCTTCACCGCGTCTGCCGGGTACGACGATGCGGCGAAGTACGTCGCGGACCGCTTCGCCGAGATCGGCCTCGAGCCCTGGGGCGACGGCGGCACTTTCTTCAGCAGGTTCACCATGCCGCTGGTCGATCTCGCGGCCACGCCGGTGCTCGAGCGGCTCAGCGACGGAAAGCGCTACCGCCACCGCACCGACTTCACGGAGCGGGTCGGCGGGACCTTCGGCTCGGGAGACGTCGAGGGGACGCTGGCGTTCGTAGGCAGCGGCGGCACGAGCGACCTCGCCAAGGTGGACGTGCGCGGGAAGATCGCGATCGTCATCCTGGCGGGCCGTTCCGACCCGGGGCGCCAGCTGGCGGCGAGCGGCGCCGCGGCAGCGATCTATATCTCGAACACCATCATCAAGTTCTCGTACATCCCGCGCTTCGATCCGGTCACGCTCCCCGGCATCGTCGTGACCCAGGCAACCGCCAATGAGCTCCTCGCGCCTTCGGGACGGACCGTCTCTGAGCTCGCCGCCGCTGTCGACGCGCAGGCGCGCGCTGGCTCCGGATCACCACCGCCCTCGCCAGCATTCGACCTCGCCACGCGCATGCGACTGGCCGTTCCGCTCACGCCGCTGCGCGAGGTACAGGCGACGAACGTCGTCGGCCTATTGCGTGGCAGCGACACCGAAGCGGCGAAGCGTGCGGTCATCGTCGGTGGCCACCTCGACGGCGTCGGCACGGACCCGGACGGCACGGTGTTCGAGGCGGCGAACGACAACGCGTCCGGACCTGCGCTGACGATCGAGGTGGCGCGCGCCCTGATCGCGCGCCGCGCCGAGCTGCGTCACTCCGTCGTGTTCGTCGCCTTCTCGGGCGAGGAGCAGGGCCTCCATGGGTCGGAGGCTTTCGTGGAAGGCTTCTCCGCGCTGCCAGGGCGCCGGGAGAGCCTCCTCGGATACGTGAACCTCGACGTCGTCGGCTGCTGCGGCTCGACCGTGAGCGCATCGAATGAGAACGGTTCGATCGTCGCTCGCGCCCGCCTCGCCGCGGAGCGTCTGGGCGTCGCGTTCGAGAGCGAGGGCAGCGGCTCCAGCGATCAGGCCAGCTTTGTCCGCCGCGGCATCCCGGCAACGCTGCTCAACTGGTCATCCATCGGTCCCATCCACACGACGGCCGACACCATCGACCAGATCTCGGCGGAGAGCCTCGAGACCCTGGGCCGCGTGGCCGCGCTGATGACCCTGGAGATGGCCGCCGGGCGCTAGGCGCTCGCCACTCCAGCCGCGATCGCGTCCGCTCGCTCGCCTATCGCGCTCGCAACAGCCGCGCGCTCCACCTCGCAGAGGCCCTCACCCGCCAGCGACTCCACAGCGGCGAGCGCGACGTGCACGAGGCGCACGAGCCGCTCGGC
>CAZTAI010000098.1:5739-6947 GCA_964611555.1 uncultured Chloroflexota bacterium
GCGCCGAGCATGTGCCGGACGACCTGGCGGAGCGGCCAGTGGTCCGGCGCCGGCTCGCGGTCGAGCTCGTCGTCGCGCACGCGGTGGAAGAGACCGGTCAGGTCCCGGTAGGCCTCGTGGTACTGCGCGCGGATGCGCTCGCTCTGCGTCGGGCTGGATCCCGCACGGTCGCGCGCGGCGGCCAGGCGGACGGCGAGGTCGCGCAGCTCGTGCTGGGTCATCAGCAGCGCGAAGCGCAGGCCCTCTTCGTCGTACATGCGCCAGGCCCACGGAGCGTCCATGGCCGCGTCCGGGAGCCGAACGCTCGCCCGGACGAGGTCCTCGACCGCCTGCGTCACGGTCCGCGACCGGGGTGATGCGCTCACTCGACCACCACCTCGGCGACGCCACGCACGGTCTCCTCGCAGACCGAGTCGACGACCTTGTGCAGGTGCCCCGTCGCGTTCCAGACGCGGATCTGTCGGTCGGCGCTGGTGCCCTCGCGCGCGATCACCAGTAGATGCTCGCACTCCTTGCGCGAGCCGAGCACGTCAACGACGTCGTCCACGAACTCGAGGAGCTCCACCGCGAGGTCCTTCATGGGGACCTCGGACTGCTTCCCGAAGTCGATGAGCCTGGCGTCCATCCCGCCGCGGATGGCGCGCCACTTGTTCTCCTGGATGAGGTTCGGCATGTACTTCCGGAAGCCGAAGTTGCGCTCGCGGAGGACCAGGAGCTTCGCGCAGATGGCCTGAGCCAGCGCGGCGAGGCAAAGCGTCTCCTCGATGGTCGTGGCCGCGTCGCAGATCCGGAACTCGATGGTCGGGTAGACCGCGTGCGGACGAAGGTCCCACCAGATCTTCTTGCCGTCGTCGATGGACCGGGTCTTCACGAGCACATCGACGAAGTTCTCGTACTCGTCCCACGACGAGAACTCCGGTGGGATCCCGGTGCGCGGGAACCTGCCCCAGATGACCTGCCGGTACGACTTCAGGCCGGTGTTCCGGGTCAGCCAGAAGGGGCTCGAGGTCGAGATCGCGAGGAGGTGCGGCAGGAAGTAGCGCGCCTCGTTCATCACCTCGATGCGGCTGTCGCGCTCCGGGATGCCGACGTGGACATGCATCCCGAAGATGAGCAGCTCCCGGATCACGTCCTGCAGCTCGTCCTCGAGGATCTTGTAGCGCTCGTGCTCGGTGACCTGCTGCTCCTGCCAGTGCGAGAACGGGTGC
>CAZTAI010000099.1:0-6906 GCA_964611555.1 uncultured Chloroflexota bacterium
GGCCGGGCATGGCGCGCGCCGCGGCTCCGTCGGCAATGGCGTCGCCCGCTCCCGGGGCCGTGGCCTCGCAGCGTGTCGCCGTGGTCACGTGGGACGGAGAGCTCGCGACGGAGCTGGAGCGCCAGCTCGACGCCGCGGGCTTCTCGCCGCTCGTCATGCGCAGCGTCGCCGAGGCGTTCAGTTCGCGCGTGTGGCCCGCGATCGTCTTCATCGACGCGCGGCACCTTCAGTGGCTGTCGCCCGACCGGCTTCCGCTGCTCGTCCGCGCGCGCCTGGTCGCCATCACACGCGAGGGCGTCCGTGTGCCCGCCGGGTGGCAGCTCGACACGCACTCCGTGGAGGCGGGCGCGGACGCGCTGCTGGACCTGCTCCGCCGGCGCGATGTGCGCCGCCACGCGGGCTCGCGCGAGTCCGGCGCGTAGGCGGCAGAGCGCGTCACATCGCGGGTATCGCTACCTCCAGGCGCATCCCGCCTAGCTCCGAACGACCCAGCCGGAGCGTGCCGCCCCGCGCGACAGCGTGACCTTCGATCGCGGCTAGCCCCAGCGCGCCACGGGCTCGCGCCCGCTCGAGCTGGTCGTCGCTTGCGCCACTTCCATCGTCCTCGACGATCATCACGAGGAGTCCATCGTCGTTCCTGCCGGCCTGGAGCCGCGCGCGGCGTGCGCGCCCGTGGATCGCCGCGTTCTCGAGCGCCTCACGGATGACGGCGATGAGCGCGGCGCGGTCCCGGGGCGGAAGCGCGTCCTCGCCGGGGAAGCCATCGTGCTCGACGCTTAGACCGTACGCATCCCCATAGCGAGTGGCCGCGTCTGCCAGCCGCTCCACGCGCGGCAGCCCGTGCCGCAGGGTCACCACGGTCGCACGGAGATCGGCGAGCGCGGCGCGCAGCGCCGCGGCCGCGCGCGTCGACGCAGGATCGGCAGCCTCCTGGACGCCGAGGAGCGCCGCCCAGAGCGAGGACCCGATGTCGCGCTCCAGGTCATCCGCGATGCGCTTCGGCGATCCCTCGCTGAACTCAAGGAGCCGCGCGAAGGCCTGCGCATGCACCCCGAGCTCCTCGGGCACCTCGGCCGCGTCGGTGCTCGCGATCAAGATCCCGCGCGCGCTGCCGTCATCGCCAAGCACAGGCAGGATCACGTGCGGGCGCTCGGCGTGCCGCCACGCTTGCGGCGGCTTCTCGACACGCTGGGGCTGGCCCAAGCGGATGGCCTGCGTCAGCTCCTCGCCCCAGAGCTCCTCCGGGATGGGACGCTCGTCCGTCACCCCGAAGCCGGCGCGGTAGTGGAGGAGCGCGAGGCCCAGCGTCCAGAGGCCCGCGCTCTGCAGGAAGTACGCGTCGGCAAGGAGGGCGAGGGCGTCGTCCGGCGCGTCGGCACGGCCGGAAGCCGCGATCGCCTCGATCTCGGGTCCCAGTGTGTCGATGGTCATCCCCGGCGCCACAGGAAGAAGGACACAGCGATCGTGAGGAAGGCCGCCACGGCCGAGACGCCACGCGTGGCGCCCTCGAGGGGATGGCGCTCGAACACGAACTCCACGATGCGCGCATTCGGCGGCAGCGTCACGTACATGTGGCCGTCCACGGTCTGGCGGATCTCGAGCGGTGTGGTCGACTCCTGGCCAGCGTCGGACATCTCGGCGACCTGGTAGGCCCGCCACTGCGGGTGGAACCGCTCCTTGAAGAGCACGCCGGTCGTGGCGGCCTTCATCTGTACGCGCCAGCTCGTCGGGGAGCGGAAGGTACTCACTCCCGTCTCGTTGTCGAGCTGTGTCGCGCACGTCCCCTCGGCCTTCCCAGGCTCGCAGGGCTCGCCGCTCGGACGGCCGTAGTTGCCGGTGACGCCTACCCCGGCGTCGCCCAGCATCCACTCGATGGCGCGCTCGAGCTGCGCCTTCGCTGCCTCGTCACCCGCCGCCGTCCGACCGGGGAGGTCCACGCCGGACCACACCATGTGAGCGGCCAGCGCCTCCCGTCCTACCTGCGTCGCCCCGAACTGAAGCACTCGGCTCGCACCGACGAGCATCGTCGCCAGCTCCCAGTCCGGGTCGTCGGCGAACTCCCAGGCCTGGCCGAGCACGGCCGCACGGCCCGACCAGCCTGTCTCGGCGGTGATCAGCGGCGTCGCGCCTTCGGCGACGTCCTCGTCCGTCCTGAACTCGTCGGCCTCCCGCTGCTGGATCTCGGCGTCGGGCATGCCGAGCGGCTGCTGACCCGCGCGCGCGGCGACATCCATCAGCAGGAACCCGGAGGAGTCGAGGTACCGCTGGAGCAGGTCGCTAGCCGCGGCCAGCTCGATCCACGGCCTGCCGTAGACCGCGACCATGGTGAACTCCTGCAGCGCGTCGAGGTCGAGCTCCTCGAGGGGCCGCGGCCACCACACGACGATGAGCGTCTCGGTCGCTGCCCCTATCTCCGCCATCGCCTCGCCGAACACGCGAGCGTCGACCTCTTCAGCGACGAGCAGGATCGTCGTCGTGATCCCCGTGGTGAGGACCGGCCGGACGAAGGGCGCGGCGAACAGCAACTGGTCCCGGTCGAGGACCGCCCAATCGCGCTCGTTGAAGATGATGGCGCTCGAGCGATCCGGCGCCCTGATCCGGTCGGCGCCCAGACGATCGAGCCGCGCACCCGTCGTGAGCCGCTCGTCCTCGCCGAGCATCATCCCCGCCGGTACTTCGTCGCCCGTGGTGGGCACGTCGGGGTTCGCGGCCACGATCGCCAGGGCCTGCGCCGGGTGCACGGCGAGCCGTCCGAATGGCCCTGTCGACGGGATGCGTCCAGCCTCCTCCGGTGTTGGAACGATCAGGGCAAGCGCGTTCGCCGAGATCAGGACCACCGCCGCGATGCCGATGATCGCTCGTCGCGCTCGCGCGCGCGAGAGCGCGAGGCAGACCGCTAGGATCGCCGCCGCCGCGGCCACCGGCACCAGATCGCTGATCGCTGGCGCACGCGCCAGCGCCGGGCGCAGTCCCTCGATCCCCCGCGAAAGGATCGGCGGCAGCGCGATCGCGGTCGAGATGAGCGCACCGAGCAGCGCTCCGAACACCGTCGCGCGGCGGTACCTGCGCGAACCGAGCGCTGAGATGATCGCCGCCGCCGCGGCGGCGGCGATCCACATATATCCGCCGAAGGCGCTCACCACCACGGCGCCGGCCATGGCCGGCAGACGCAGCCGGCCGGTGGCCGTCCCGCCGACGGCGAGAAGAACACCGGCCAGCCCCGCGAGGCTGCCGACCTCGCCGCCGCGCGGCCAGACCCGCATCGCCGGCGGAAGGATGGCGAGGGCCGCCGCCGCGAGCGCGATCCTTCCCGCGCTGGCGCGCCGCGCCACGAGGAGGACCGCGATCGCGGAGACTGCGCCGACGATCGCCGCGAGCAGCACGAATGCCGCGGGGCCGAGACCCGTCAGGGCGGCGCCCTTCAGCAGCGGCCACGTCGCAGTGGCGAGGAGCGGCGCTCCCGAGCCCCAGACATGCCACCACGTCGAGCTGTCGGGGAAGCGCTCCGCGTAGGCGAGTGCCGCGCGCTCGAACGAGACGCCGGTCTGTGGCACGTAAAGGAAAGCCGCGAGCGCCGCCAGGTTCGCCACCAGGAGGGCTGAGAGGAGCGCCCCCGAGGCTGCCAGGCCCCTCTCGGGGTGCGCGACGGCGTGATCCAGAACATGTGTGCGCGATGCGCCCGGCCGCACGCCGACCCAGCCCGCCGGCAGCGGGCTCAAGCCAAGGGTGAGCGCGACCAGGCCGGCCTGCGAACCCAGGTGCTTGCCGATCGCGCGGAGCTCCGCGGGTCCCTCGAGCCCGCTCGCGACGACGAGGTCGCACTCGACACGCTGGCCGTCGAGATCGCGAGAGCTCCCCACAGCCTTCGCGATCCGGACGCGCTTCACCCCGCGTAGCCAGGCAGAGATCGAATCACGCAGCACGGGTGACGGCGACACGACCACTACCTGCACCGGCCCGAGCCGCATGACGGACCGCGCCATGGAGGCGCGCATCGTCTCGCGGGTCCGCGTGCGGGTGGCTCGGGTCAGATCAGCGGTGCGCGGGCTCAAAGAGGACGTACGCGCCGACGAGCATGAGCACGATCGGAAGGATGAACGGCTGCAGGCCCTGTGGAACAAGGTCGATGCGACCCAGCACGCCGGCGAGGGCGATGAGGGCCAGTGGCGCCGCGGGTATCAGGGGCCAGCGGCGGTCCGGCGCCAGCAGCGTTACCGACACGAGCGCGATCGCGAGCGCCGCGAAGAAGGTCGGCCCGGCTAGCGCTCCGAGATCGAACACGGCCGGTATGAGGAGGCCGATGCCTAGACCGAGGAGCGTCGCAGCCGGCACCAGGTATGCGTACTGGCGGTGGCCCCACCAGTACGAGAAGGCGAAAGCGCTGCCGATGGCGACGAAGAGCAGCGGTCCGGACAGCGATCCACCGAGCCCGAGCGCCGGCAGGAGGAACGCCGCCCCCACGGCGGAGACGACGAGGCCGCCCAGCACTCCGCGGCGACGCGGTGGGCCAGACTGGATGGGCGCGAGGCCCGCGCTGGACGACGAGGACGGTGGTGGCGCGGCCGGTGCGCGGACCGGCTGATCGAGCGGCCGGAGTCCCATCGCGGCGGAACGCTATCACGCTCGGTCGTCAGCTCGGTAGCAGCAGCGACCCTGAGCCGGGGACCTCGGCGAGAATGATCGCGAATGCGCCCGTCAGATCAGTGGGTCGCTTCGGCGATCGTGTTCTGCGCGAGCTTCTGCACCCTCGTCATCGAGCTCATCGCCGCTCGGATCATGGCGCCCTACGTTGGCGTCTCGCTCTACACGTGGACGAGCATCATCGGCGTCTGCCTCGCCGGGATCGCGGCGGGCAGCTACGTCGGCGGTCGGGTCGCGGACCGTGCCGCGTCCGCCGTCACGGTGGGCATCCTCCTGGCGCTCTCGGGGGCCTCATCCCTGGCGATCCTTCCGATCATCGACTGGGTCGTGGCGCAGCAGCCGGCACGGGACTGGCCGCTCATGGCCCGGATCCTGGTGCAGACGAGCCTTGTCTTTTTCGCACCGACCTTCCTGCTAGGAACGATCTCCCCGGTGGTCATCCGGCTATCGCTCGCTGACCTCGCGCGGTCGGGATCGACCGTCGGGCGCCTCTACGCGGTCTCGACGGTCGGCGCGATCGCGGGCACGTTCGCGACCGGCTTCTACCTGGTCGATGCCCTCGGCACGCGCGCCATCGTGTGGGCGGTCGCGATCGTCCTGGTGGCGCTGGGGCTGCTGGTCGGTCGAGCCTGGCGCTCGCGCCGCGGCGCGCTCGTGGCCGCGATCGTGATCGTCGCGCTCTCCTTCGCCTACGGCCAGCGTGATGGCTTCCGGGCTCCTTGCGTCGACGAGTCGAGCTACTACTGCATCGCCCTGCTCGACGAGGAGGTGGAGGGTCGCCCGGTGCGCTCGCTCGCGCTCGATCATCTGGTCCACAGCTACGTGGACCCGGACGATCCGACGTTCATCGGCTACGGCTACGAGCGGGCATACGCGGAACTGACGGATCTGCACATGCGTGGCCGGCAGGGGTTCGCCACGCTGTCGATCGGCGGCGGCGGCTACACCTTCCCGCGGTACCTGGCCGCGGTGCATCCCGAGGCGCAGGTCGACGTGCTTGAGATCGACCCCGCCGTCACGCGCGCGGCCTACGAGCTACTGGGGCTCTCGCGCGACGCGCCCATCCGCACCTACAACACGGATGCGCGCGTGTGGTTCATGGAGCATCAGCCCGAGAGCCGCTACGACGTGGTGTACGGCGACGCCTACAACGATCTGTCTGTGCCATACCACCTCACGACGGTCGAGTTCGACCGGATGGTGCGTCACGCGCTAAAACCTGATGGCGTGCTCATGGCCAACGTCATCGACAACTACAAGACCGGTGAGTTCCTCCGCGCATACATGCGAACCGTGTCCGTGGTGTTCGAGCACGTCTATCTGTTCGCACTGGGACCCAGATGGGACGGTGAGGGAGCCGCGACGTACGTGGTCCTCGCGTCCGCCGCCCCGTTCGACATCGCCGCTTTCAGGGCGCTCGAGCGTCCGGGCGCCGGAGACGAGGAGGTCACGACCATGCTCGAGCCCGAGATCCTTCGTGGGTACCTGGCGACGGGCCGCCGGATCGTGCTGACTGATGACTACGCGCCGGTCGACAACCTGGTCGCCCCGATCTTCATCGAGCGGGAGACCTGGTAGCGAGGTCCGCTCGCGTCTAGGGCTTGCCCTTCGGTCCCGGCGTGGGCGTCGGCTCCGGCGTCGGCTCCGGCGTCGGCTCCTCGGTAGGCGTCGGCTCCGGCGTCGGCTCCGGCGTCGGCTCTGCGGTGGGCTCCTCGGTCGGCTTGCCCTTCGGGCCAGGGGTGCTCGTCGGCACCGGCGTCGGTGTCGGCGTCACGACCGGCGTCGGCGTGGGCGTGGGCGTGGCGGTCGGCTCCGGCGTAGGTGTGGGCGTCGCGTCGCTCGAGCTGCCCTCCGCGTCCTTCGCTTGCTTCAGGTCGATCTCGACGCTGCCGCAGGCGGTCTGACCTGCCTGGTCGGTCACACAGATCTGGAGCGTCTGTGGGCCCTCGGGCAGCGACTCGCTCGTCTTCATCTTGACCGTGAGCGTGTCGTTCAACAGGTGCACGCGCTCGACCTCCTGGCTCTGGCCCGCGATCGACGCGCTGACTGGCGGCAGGCTGTCGAACCCGTTCGGCGACGTGACCGACGAGACGGTGTTCAGCGAAGACCCTGCGTTGATGGTGCGGCCCGCTTCCGGAAGCTCGATCGTGAGCGTGCCGGCGCTCGGGGTCGGCGTCGGCGTCGCCGTGGGCGTGGTCGTCGGGGTAGCGGTCGGTGTCGGTGTCGGTGTCGGTGTCGGTGTCGGTGTCGGTGTCGGTGTCGGTG
>CAZTAI010000100.1:0-6900 GCA_964611555.1 uncultured Chloroflexota bacterium
TACTTCGGCAGCTCGCCGAAGCTCCGGATGGTCACGCACAACGACCTGACGCGCGCCGATGTGGACGCGGCGCTCGCGATCGCCTCGAAAGTGCTGAGATCGGCAGCGAAGGTGGCCACTCCCGCCGACTGATGCGGGTCCGGCGTAGCCGGTAGTACTAGTACGACTGACCGCAGCGACCGATACGCGCGTAGCACCCGAGAGTGGCCCCGCGTTCATAGCGTGTTCTGAGGATGCGAGCCGTTCGGGATGAGCTCGGTCAATCCATCGTGGAGCTTGCGCTGTCGCTGCCGCTCCTCGCTTTCATGCTGCTCGGCGGCGCCGACATGGCGCGCGGCTACGCGATACAGCTCGCCGTGCAGAACGGCGCCCGCGCCGGCGCCGAGGCTGCGGCGGTAGACCACTCACCCACCTCGACCGAGGCCGAAGCACGCGCGCGCGACGAGATGGACCGCACGCCGGGCATGGTCGCGGCCGGCGCCACCGTCACGGTCACATTCGCGCAGGCCGACGGGAGCGTCTGCTCCGACCCGCCGACGGTGCTCTCGCCGTGCTTCGCGACAGTGCGCGTCCAGCACACCTTCAGCACGATCACGCCCTGGCCGCTCATCCCGAACCAGTTCGAGTTCGACCGCAGCACCAGCATGCGGATGTTCGCTACGCCATGAGACGTGCATGGCGCGATGAGGGCCAGGCCCTCGTGGAGTTCGCGCTCGTCCTACCGGTGCTGCTCATGCTCATCCTCGGCCTCTTCGACGTCGCGCGCGCGGTCTGGCAGGAGAACACGCTGGCCTACGCCGCGCGCGAGGGCACGCGCTTCGCGATCGTGCACGGATCCGCGAGCGAGTCTCCCGCGACACAGGCCGATCACGCGGCCGTGGTCGATGTCGTCCGCGCGGCGGCCGTGGGCGTGGGGAACGTGACGGTGACCGTCACCTATCCGGACGCCGTGGGCCCAACGCCCTGCAACGACCGCGGCTGCCGCATCGCCGTCGACGCGACCGCGCCGTTCGTACCGCTGCCCTCTCAGTACCTGCTGAACGGCGCCTTCCAGATCACCCTTCGGGGCGGCTCGCTGCTCGTGATCCAGCGGTGACGTCGTTCTGGCACGGCCGCGAAGGCGAGCGCGGCCAGGCCGTCGTGATCATCGCCATGACGATGACCGCGATGCTCATGGTCCTCGGCCTTGCGGTCGATGCCGGTCAGCTGTACGTCGCGCGGCGCACCGCGCAGGAGGCCGCCGACGCCGGTGCCTACGCGGGCGCCGTCGTCCTCTATCAGGGTGGCACCACCGCACAGGCGAGGGCGGCCGCTGCGAACGACGTCGGGCGCAACGGCTTCACGCACGGGGGTGACGGTGGCCTCACCACGGTCGTGGTCAACCTCCCGCCGGCGAGCGGCCCGCACACCGGCAACAGCACGTACGTCGAGGTGCTCATCACGACGCAAGTCCGTACCGCGCTGGTGCCGGCGCAGTCGCAGCTGAACCTGGTCGGCGTGCGCGGTGTCGCCGGCGCTGAGCCGCTCAACAACGGCTACGCGATCATGGCGCTCGACCGCGGCAACACCGAGGACGCGATGCGGATCGAGTCGAACGGCAGCGTGGACATCGACGGCGCCGGGATCCTCGTGAACTCCACCCACACGGAGGCGGCCGACAACCAGGACGAGGACGGCAGCAACGTCACGATCGCTGCGCCGTACGGGACTGACGTTGCGGGCGGGGTCGAAGGTGGCTGGCCGAACGCCACGACCGGCGCGCCGCAGCGACCGGATCCGTTCGCCGGGTACCCCAAGCCATCGGTCGGCGGGCTGACCGTGCACACCTCGCTGCCCGGCGGGAACCCGATGGTCCTGCAGCCGGGCATATACGAAGTGCCCATCAGCGCCGCAGGCGGCACGACCATCATCCTCAGCACCGGCGTCTACATCACCAAGGCCGGCATCAACGGCTCGGGCAACGCGGATCTCGTCAGCGGCGCGGGCGGCGTCTTCATCTTCAACACGCTGATGGGCTACCCGGCAACTACGGGCGCATGCGCGAGCGTCCGCCTCACCGGCAACGCGGCCACGGATCTCGATCCGCTCACGACCGGCACGTACGCCGGGCTGCTCTTCTACCAGGACCCCGCCTGCACCGCCGACTTCGTGATCGCCGGGAACGGGACGCTGGCGGCCAGCGGGACGATCTACCTGCCCACCGCGGAGTTCGTCCTGAACGGCAACAACGCGACGCTCACCGGCAGCCAGCTCGTGGCCAACACGGTGAACGTCCAGAACGGGAACATCAGCATCACCTTCAACGCCGGGACGACCGCGCAGCCGATCCTCCCCCGTCTCAGCGAATAGGGCCGCTCAGAGCCGACTCGGTAGACTTCAGCCTCCATTCACCTCCCCACGGGGAGGCGTTCAGGAGGCAGGTTGGCGTCATCGGCGGGTGGGTCGGGGAAGGGCAGCTTCTGGCGTGACGAGGGCGGCCAGGTGGTCGTCATCGTCGCGCTGATGTTCACCGTCCTGCTCGGATTCACGGCGCTCGGCGTCGACGTAGGCCGCTACTACGCGGAGCGCCGCTACCTCCAGGACGGCGCGGACGCCGCGGCGCTCGCGTGCGCCCGCGCGTACGCACTGGGCGGCACGAGCGCTTCGGCCTGGGCCGCCGGCGAGGAGATCCTCACCGACTTCAACCTCAAGAACGACCCGCTCGGCATCACGGTGACCGTGCCCGCGCAGGGCAGCGAGACCTACTACGACAACATCGTGCTGCCGATCAACCTCAAGAGCGGGGTCCTCCCCACGGCATCGCCCATGGGCTGCCGCGTGGCCATCTACGTCGACGTGCCCACGCTGCTCATCCAGGTGGCGAACCCCAGCCTCGACACGCTGGCGCTGAACGTCCGCGCCTACGCCATCGCCGGCGGCGGATTCGTGCCGGTCGTGGTCCCGAAGTACTCGAACGGCCCCGGTCCTGGCAACGGCAACGACAACAACTTCATCCACCACGCCATGCAGGAGGACCTTGACTACCAATGCAGCGTCACCAGCGACGCGGGCTGCACGCCGGCGGGGAACACCGATGCCACCGACGGCCGCGAGTTCGTGCTCTTCGGCGCGAGCCAGAAGGCGACGAACGACAGCTCGTTCCGCGGCTACATCGCCCTGGACATCCGTGACTTCCAGACGTTGGTCAGTGGCTCGCTACAGCACCAGGCCTACAACGGGGTCGCGCCGAACGCCTCGGTCAACACGCTCAAGGACTACGAGGCTCGCTGGATCCGCGAAGGCTATCCGGGCCCGGATCTCTGCGCGGTGTCCTCCAGCAGCTTCCTCGCCTGCGCCGAGGTCGCGGTCATCAACGGCGGCAGTGCCGGCATCTTCGTGCCCGAGGTCGAGGACCGCTACGAGATCGGCGACTACATCCTGGCGCAGCTCTACGACGGTACGGTCAAGACGACCCCCAACTTCACGATCGCCTTCCCGGCGCTGCTGGTGGCCAGTGGAACGGAGACATTGCCGGATCAGAGCGTCACGTTCACGTTCTCCTCGCAGTTCAAGACGTCCGGCGCCCAGGTGACGACCGACTTCGTAGCCGACGACGGCACTATCACCGGCGGCACCGGGGACACGCTGAACCCCTGGCACCCCGCAACGACCTGCGGATGCTCGGCGGATGGTGGGGACTTCACGACCAACCCGACGCCGACCAACCAGGCCTCGTACAACCAGGTCTGGTCGGGGATCAGCACCACGAGCGCACCGCAGGGCATCTACACGATCTTCCTCCGCGGGATCGCCGGCATCCCCTACGCCGGCCGGACCCAGATCAACCCCGTCACGGTCACCATCGCGAACCAGCTGCGCAACTTCAAGATCGACACCTCCGACGCGTACGTCAACGTCGCAGCGGTGGGCACGACGGCGTCGCACACGATCCGCGTGACGAACGGGACCGGCGCGTCGTCCTGGGACTCCGGCGGCGCGGGCGGCGACATCACGCTCCAGATCGACAAGTGCCCGACGAACTTGGCGACCGTGCTCGGCTGCTACTTCGGGACCACGGCACCCGGCACCCAGAGCGTGACGGTCACCTCTCCGTCGGAGAACGTGACGCTCACCGTCGTTACGACCGGCAGTGCGCTGCTGACCACCTACGACGGCTGGATCAGGGCGTCCGGGACGGACGCGGCCGGCAAGAAGGTGACGCGGGTCCTCAAGATCACGACCGGTGTAGGCGTCCAGACCGGCGGCGCGACCGACTACGTGAGCATCGCCGGCTACGCCGTGTTCAAGATCACGGACATCGACAGCAACGACGTGAGCGGGAAGGCCATCAGCGGCGCGTACCTCGACCCCAACGACCCGGCACTCGCGATCGGCAAAGACTTCCGGCTCGTCCCCTGGGAGTACGTTCCCTAGCGGCTAGACGCCGAGCCCGATCTCGTACTCGAGGAGCTTCGGCGGCAGCGATCCGGCGCCCAGCAGCGCGTCGTGGAACTGGCGCATCCCCCAGCCCTTGCGCTTGGCCTTCTCGCGCAGTCCGAGCAATGCCGCGCGCCCGAGCGCGTACGAGGACGGCTGCAGCGGGTCCTGCGTGTACCGGCGCACCTCGGCGATGGCGTTGGGCCGCTCGAGCTTGGGCCCGTCGACCATGAAGGTCACGGCCTGCTCGAAGGTCATCGACCCGGTCGAGAGGCCCACGTCTACGAGGATCCGCGCGGCCCGCCAGAGCAGGTCCTTGAGCCGGAGCAGCCGCGTCTCGGGAGAGGAGAGGTAGCCGAGCTCGGTCATCAGCTCCTCCACGTAAAGGCCCCAGCCCTCGATGAACACGTTCGAGCGCACCGCGCGGCGCGCGGGAGAGGGATGGTCGGCCGCGCGCGAGAGCTGGAGGTGGTGGCCCGGGTAGCCCTCGTGGCACGCGATGACCGGGATGCCCGCGCGCGGGTGGCCCTCCAGGCGCTCGCGCTTCACGTTCGCCGGATCCGTCGCGGGCGGGAGCGTCACCCAGAAGCGGCCGCGGCGCTGCCGCTCGAACGGGCCGGGGCCGACGTAGAGCGCGTATGGCGCCGTCGGCCGCGCGAAGTCGGGCATGGCCTCGACGACCAGCTCCTCGCTCTCGGGGAAGGTGGCCAGCTCCGCGCGGCGCGTCGCCTCGCGCGAGCGCTCCATCTCGCTGCGGTACGTGTCGACGAGCTCGTCCTCGGAGGGGTGGTCCTCGCGGATCCGGGCCACGCAGGCGCGCCAGTCGTCATCGCCGAGCGCCTTCGCCGCCTCGATGAGGCGCGACTCGGTCTGGCGGTAGAGGTCCTCGCCGAAGCGCTGGAGCGAGACGCGGTCGTAGTCCACAAGCTCGCGCTCCTTGAGGAGCTGCTCCACCGCATCGACTCCGACGGCGAACGACCCGCGCACACGGCGCATCAGGTCGTCGCGCAGCCAGGACACGTAGGCGTCGAGCGCGTCGCCCGCGGCCTTGCCCGCCGAGAGCAGATCGCGCTTCACCGGACCATCGGGCGCGAGCGTCGGTAGCACGGCCCTGATGAATGTGGAGCCCGCGGTCGCCTGCTCCCCCGCGACCACGACCCACACCGGAGGCGTCCGGTCCGAGTCGATGTTGGCGCGCCCGGCCTCGAGCGCGGCCCCCGCCCCGCGGAGGCGCTCGACCAGCTTCCCGAGGCGCTCCTCGATGGGCGCGTGCTCGCGGATGAGCGGGTAGTACGCCCCGCGGATCACGGCATCCGAGTAGAGACCGGGCTGCCGCTTCCACCGCTCGAACGACCGGACCGCGCGCTGGCCGCGGAGCTCACTGAGGATCAGGTCGCGGTCCGTGCGCTCCCACATGTCGAGGTCCTGAGGCGGGGTGGCCTCGAGCTCCGTGACCCAGCGATCCACGAATGCCTCCCGCGCCGCGAAGCCATCGGCCGACATGTCCGGCATGCGGTCGTCGTGGTCGTGGACGCCCGCGGCCGTGGCGGCGACGGGATCGAGCGCGTAGCGCTCGCTGACGAAGCGCTCGACGACGGAAGCGAAGGCGGACGGCACGAGCGCGCTAGCGCTTCGCGTACAGGACGAAGAGGGTGATGTCCTCCTCGATATCGACAAATCGGTGCGGAACCCCGGCCTTCACCACGATGACGTGGCCCTGGCGCACCGGTTCGCGCTTGCCGGCCTCCTCGAACGTCGCCCGCCCGCTCAGGACGAGATACGCCTCGTCCTCGCGATGCGGCTGCTGAAGATCGTCCGCCCCGGCCTGGAGCACGTAGTGGCCGCCCCTGAACTCGGGCGTCTGGATGGTCTCGCGGTACACGACGGGCTTGTCCGCGTTGGCCTGCGGCGGGGTCCCCAGATCCACGATCACGGTCGTCCTCCCAGCGCTGAAGATCGCACGGCCTCGAGCTCCTCTGGCGTGTTCACGTTGGTGAAGCTCACCAGATCCGGATCGACGCGGCGCAGCTCGTCCTCGCCGAGGGTCAGCACGCGCACGTCATCGAAGAAGGAGATGATGCGCATCTTCCCCGCCCCGAGCGCCCGCTCCATCGCCGGCAGGCAGGCCTTCGTGTAGAGGGCGTGCAGCGCCTCGAAGTCTGCGCCCACCTTCGGCATCACGACGTCGTGGCCCTCGCTCCGCTCGACGAGCAAACGGAAGACCCCGGGCTGGAGGAACGGCATGTCGCACGCTGCGACCAGCACGCGCTCGTGCACAGCCGAGCTGACCCCGGTGGTGATGCCACCGAGCGCGCCACCCTCGGGGAAACGGTCCGGCACGATGCGCAGGCCGAGCGTCGCGAAACGCTCGTCGTTAGCGACAAGGAAGACGTCGTCCGCGACCTCGCGCATGGCGTCGATGACGCGCTGCACGATCGGCCGGCCGTCGCCGAGGTCGAGCCAGGCCTTGTCGCGGCCCATCCG
>CAZTAI010000101.1:0-1547 GCA_964611555.1 uncultured Chloroflexota bacterium
GGAACGAGTGGATCGGCTTCCACCCGCTGTCGCTGATGTGCGGCTACGAGTTCGATGGAGCCATGGACGCGCGCAGCTTCAGCGCGATCGCCGGCACGCACACGGACGTGCTGCCACCAGGAGAGACACGCCGCGCATAGCGGTCCGGTACTGTCCCCGCGACACCAGCGGGGGAGCGAAGAGATGACACTGGCCACAGGCACGACCGAGATCCAGGCGCGCGTGCGCGCGGACATGAAGCGGGTCCGCGACGAGCTCGAGCGGCTCGTTCGCATCCCCGGCACGAGCCACCCCGGTGGCGATCCGAAGGATCTCACCCGCTCCGCCGAAGAGACCGCCACGATCCTCCGCGAAGCGGGCCTCGACACCCAGATCATCGAGGTCGAGGGCGTGCCCGCCGCGGTCGGGCGCATCGCCGCTCCTCCCGGCGCACCGACGGTCCTCTGCTATGCCCACCACGACATCCAGCCCACCGGGCCGCGTGAGCTCTGGCGCACGGACCCGTTCGAGCCCGTCGAGAAGAGCGGCCGTCTCTTCGGCCGCGGCACCTCGGATGACAAGTGCGGCATCGCCATCCACGCGGCGGCGGTCCGCGCCTGGGGCGGGAAGCCGCCGGTCGGCGTCACTGTCTTCGTCGAAGGCGAGGAGGAGTGGGGCTCGCCGAACCTCGGCACGTTCCTCGATCGCCACAAGGAGCTGCTGCGCGCCGACGCCGTGATCCTCGCTGACTCGGGCATGTGGCGCGCGGGCCATCCCGCGATCACGGTCACCCTGCGCGGGATCGTCGCCTGCGACATCGAGGTCCGGACGCTCGACCACGCGGTCCACAGCGGCGAGTTCGGCGGGACGGTGCCGGACGCGCTCACCGTCCTGGCGAAGACGCTCGCGAAGCTGCACGACGACAAGGGCAACGTAGCCGTGCCCGGCATCGCGAAGGGTCCCTCGGACCCGCTCGACCTCGACGAGAAGGAGCTCCGCGAGCAGACGGGCCTGCGGCCGGGTACGAAGCTCATCGGGGACGGCGGCATCACCGAGCGCATGTGGACGCGCCCCGCGATCAGCATCCTCGGGATCGACTCCCCGCGCATCGAGGGCTCCACGAACCAGCTGGTGCCCTCGGCGCGCGCTCGGGTGAGCATGCGCATCCCGCCCGGCCAGGACGCGGATGCCGCCATGGAGGCGCTCACGTCGCACCTGCGGGCCAGCGTTCCGTGGGGTGCTGACGTCACGCTGACGCCAAGGGGCAACGGCAAGCCCTATCGCGTGGACGCGTCGGGCCCGGCGTTCTCCGCGATGGAGCGGGCCATGAAGGACGCGTGGGGCCGCGATGCGGTGCGCATGGGCGCCGGCGGGACGATCCCGTTCGTCGCCGACTTCGCGAAGGCCTTCCCAAAGGCTGCGCTTCTCCTCACCGGCGCGGGCGATCCGACATCGAACGCGCACTCGGAGAACGAGAGCGTGGACCTCGGGGATCTCGAGAAGAGCTGCGTTGCCGAGGCGCTCTTCTTCTCGTACGTCTCTACTGCGCTCACGCGCACTGCTTGACC
>CAZTAI010000101.1:1647-6654 GCA_964611555.1 uncultured Chloroflexota bacterium
ACTGCGCTCACGCGCACTGCTTGACCTGCATGTAGGGTCCGATCGCTCCGGTCTGCCTCATGCTGAGGGCATGCGCCACGTCCTCGCCGCCTTCTTCCAAGCGCTAGCGAGCCGCGTCGCCGGCGACGGCGATCGCCTTCTCGCGAACTCGCGAGCGCGTGAGGCGATCGCCGCCGCTGCACAAGCGGAAGGCGAGCGCGCGCAGCTCGCCGCCCTGCTGGATGAGCTCGACGACGCGGTGCTCATCCTCGACGCGGATGAGCGCGTCGTGCTCGTGAACCGTGCCGCGGCCACGATCCTGGCGGCGCCGGTGGTCCCCGGCCGCCGGATCGCCGAGGTCGCGCGCGAGCACGAGATCCTCGACGCGGTCCGGGCTGTCCGGGCCGGTGGGATCGCGGAGCGCATGATCGAACGCGGGAGGCCCCGCCGAACGGTCCGCGTCGTGGCCAGGGGCCTGACCGGCGAGCGAGTGCTCCTGGTGCTCCAGGACCTCTCGATGCTCCGCCGCCTCGAGACGCTGCGGACGGACTTCGTGGCGAACGTGTCGCACGAGCTGCGGACGCCGATCGCGTCGCTCAAGGCCATGGCCGAGACCCTCGAACAGGGTGCGATCGACGACCCGGCGGCGGCGCGGGACTTCGTGTCGCGTATGCACCGCGAGATAGACGGGCTCGCGCAGCTCGTGGCGGAGCTTCTGTCGCTCACGCGCGTCGAGTCGGGCCAGGATCCGGTGGAGCCTCGTCCGGCGAGGTGCGACGAGCTCCTGGCCGCCGCGGTCGGGCGGCTGCGGGCTCTCGCCGATCGCGCGGGAGTCTCTCTCAAGCTCGCGGAGATTCCGACCCTGCCCCCCGTGCTAGCCGACGGCGAGCGGATCGGCCAGGTGCTGAGCAACCTCATCCACAACGCCGTCAAGTTCACGCCGCCGGGCGGGACGATCGCCGTGGGCGCACGGGCCGAGCATGGCCAGGTCGTGGTCGAAGTCGCCGACAGCGGTGTCGGCATCGACGCCGACGATCTCGAGCGGATCTTCGAGCGCTTCTACAAGTCCGACCGCTCTCGGGCCGGCGGCGGCACCGGACTCGGCCTGGCCATCGCCAAGCACATCGTGCAGGCGCACGGGGGCCGCATCTGGGCGGAGAGCGACGGACTCGGCCGCGGCGCGCGGCTCTCCTTCACGCTCACCGTCGCCAGCGTGCCGCTTCCGGTGGAGCCCGTCGCCCGATGAGCCGGGTCCTGGTGATCGATGACGCCGCCGATCTCCGGCACACGCTCGGGTACGCGCTGCGCCAGGAGGGGTACGAGGTCCTCACGGCCGAGGACGGCGAGCAGGGCCTCGAGACCTTCCGCCGGGCGGGTGCCGACCTCGTGATCCTGGACGTGATGTTGCCGCGGCTCGATGGCTACGAGGTCTGCCGGAGGCTACGGCGTGACAGCGATGTTCCGGTCCTGATGCTGACGGCGCGCGACACCGAGCTGGACAAGGTCGTGGGTCTCGAGATCGGCGCCGACGATTACCTCGCGAAGCCGTTCTCGATGCGTGAGCTCATCGCCCGCGTACGCGCGATGCTGCGGCGCGCGCGGCGCAAGCCGGCCGAGACGCGCGAAGGCCTGCTCGAGGCGGCCGGCCTGGCCCTCGACACGCGGAGGCGAAGGGTCGTGCGGGACGGTCAGGAGGTCACCCTTACCTCGAAGGAGTTCGACCTGCTGGCGTTCCTGATGTCGCATCCAGGCCAGGTCTTCCCTCGTGACCAGATCCTCGCGCGCGTCTGGGGCCTCGACTACGCGGGGGACTCTCGAACGGTCGATACGCATGTGAAGGGCGTGCGCGAGCGGCTCGGCGACCGGGCCGAGCAGCCTCGCTGGCTGGAGACCGTTAGAGGGGTCGGGTACCGCTTCCGCGAGAACGCGTAAGGCTCGACTCCTCACAGAAGGCACACAGATCCGTCACGCCGCCGTCATCGGCCGCCATGGCCCGCCCATCCTCCCGACGCACCCTTGGACCAGACCAAAAGTGGAGAGTGTGGAGGGGACCATGACGGGCAGGCTGGGCCGTGCGCTGGTAGCGCTCGGCCTGTTCGCGATCCTCGCGGCCGCATGCGGGGGGGCGGGCCCGGTAGGGGCATCGCCGTCGGTCGCGGCATGCTTCCCTGTGAGCGGACCGTGCTCCGAGGAAGCCAAGGCGCTGAACGGCGCGGGCGCGTCGTTCCCGGCGGTCATCTACTCCAAATGGATCCATGAGTACGAGAAGGTCACCGGCGTGAAGGTCAATTACCAGAGCATCGGCTCCGGTGGAGGCATCAAGTCCATCACTGACGCGACGGTCGATTTCGGCGCGACCGACGGACCGATGACCGATACGCAGCTGAAGGCCGCCAAGGGTCCGCTCTTCCATGTCCCGACGGTCATGGGTGCGGTCGTCCCCATGTACAACTTGACGGGCGTCACGCAGACACTGAAGTTCACACCCGAAGCGCTGGCCGGCATCTTCCTGGGTGAGATCACGAAGTGGAACGACCCGAAGATCGCCGAGCCGAACGCGGGCGTCACGCTCCCCGATCAGCCGATCACGGTCGTTCACCGCTCGGACGGCTCTGGCACGACATACATCTGGGTCGACTACCTGTCCAAGGTCAACACCAAGTGGAAGGACACAGTTGGCGTCGGCACATCGGTGAACTGGCCGGTCGGCCTCGGCGCCAAGGGTAACGAGGGCGTCGCCAACACCGTCAAGCAGCAGGCCAACTCGATCGGCTACGTCGAGCTCATCTACGCGATCCAGCAGAAGCTCCCAGCCGGTCACGTTCAAAACCCCGCGTCCAAGCAGTTCATCGAGCCGAAGCTCGACACCGTTTCGGCCGCTGCGTCGGGCATCACGCTCGCCCCTGACCTTCGCGTGTCGGTCACCAACTCCATGAACCCGACCGCGTACCCGGTCTCCGGGTTCACGTGGCTCCTCGTGTACGAGAACATGGACGACAAGGCGAAGGCGCTCGCGCTCACCCGGTACCTCTGGTTCGTCACGCACGACGCCCAGAAGTTCGCTGCCGACCTTGGCTATGCTCCGCTTCCGGCAGACGTGGTGAAGCGGGCGGAGGAGATGATCCGAAGCGTGAAGTCGGGCGGCACCGCGGTCTTCCCCAAGGGCTAGTGACCTCGCGTTCGATGCTGGGCGGAGGGCGCAAGCCCTCCGCCCAGCCATTTCAGCGGGGCGATGTCGGCGACCGGATCTTCATAGGCGGCATCGCGGTGCTTGCCGCGGTCATCCCGGTGCTGCTGGCGGCCATCACGACGCTCATCGTCTTCGACTCGCTGCCCGCCATCCGCGCTTACGGCCTGGACTTCTTCGTGACCACGAAGTGGGATCCCGTATTCCTCGTGTTCGGGGCCGCTTCGTACGTCTTCGGGACGCTGGTGACCACGACCGTCGCGGTGGTCCTCGCCGGTCCGGTCGCGTTGGGAGCGGCGATCTACCTCACCGAGTACGCCCCTCGGAGGGTTCGCTCGCCCCTGTCGTTCCTCATCGAGCTACTGGCCTATATCCCGAGCATCATCTACGGGCTCTGGGCCTTCTTCGTCGTCGTCCCGGCATTCCGGGACCCGATCGAGCCATGGCTCCAGCGAACGTTCGGCGGCATTCCGATCATCGGCGCGCTCTTCACCGGACCCACCATCGGGCTGGACCTGCTTGTGGGCGGAGTGGTGCTCGCGATCATGATCCTTCCGATAGTCCTGGCCATCACGCGCGAGGTCCTGCTCGCCGTTCCCGGAGCCCAGCGGGAGGCGATGCTCGCTCTGGGCGCTACACGCTGGGAGGCCGTGAGCAAGGCGGTGCTCCCGTACGCGCGTCCTGGGATCGTCGGCGCGATCGTGCTGGGCGTCGCACGGGCATTCGGGGAGACGATGGCGGTCACCATGGTCATCGGGAACAGCTCGACGGCCATCAGTCCCTCGCTGTTCACGCCCGGCTACACGATGGCCTCGGCCATCGCGAATCAGTTCACGGAGGCGGACAGCGAGCTCTACTTCAGCGCCATCGTTGAGATCGCGCTCGTGCTGCTGCTGGTCGCGATCGCCGTGAACGCCATCGCGCGCCTGCTGATCCGCCGCACGGGCGCCGCCGCGGAGGGAGTGGCCCTCTGACCGCCGCAGGAGCCGCCCTGGGCACGGTCGCGCGCCGGCACGAGGTCAGCCGCTCGCGTCGCGCTGGAGAGCTTGTGGCCCACGGTCTGCTCCTGGGGGCGACCGCACTTTCGGCCGGCCTCCTGCTGCTCGTCGCCTCATACGTCGTCGCGAGGGGTCTGCCTGCCCTGAACCTCTCGTTCTTCACCCAGCAGCCGCTTCCGTTCGGTGAGGTCGGCGGTGGCGTTGCGCCGGCGATCCTGGGCACCATCACGATGTCGCTGATCGCGGGGCTGATCGCGGTGCCCGTGGGCGTGGCAGGAGCGCTATTCACATCCGAGCTACGCACGGGTCGCTACTCCGAGCCTGTCAGGTTCGCCGCCGAGCTGATCGCCGGCCTGCCCTCGATCGTGGTCGGCGTGTTCGTCTGGGCCGCGCTGGTGCGGACCGTGGTCGGCAACTACGCCGGGATCGCGGGTGCGGTGGCGCTGGCCATCATCATGGTCCCCATCGTGACCCGAACGGTGGAAGAGGTGCTCAGGCTGGTGCCGAACTCGCTCCGCGAGGCCGGCCTCGCGCTGGGCGCCCCACGCCGGCGGGTGATCATGAACATCGTCATCCCGACGGCGAGAGCCGGCATCGTCACCGGGATCGTCCTCGCTGTCGCGCGCGCCGCGGGCGAGACGGCGCCTCTCATGCTGACCGCCCTGGGCAACGTCTACTTCAGCTTCGATCTCTTCCAGCCGATGGCTGCGCTGCCGCTGCAGATATACCAATACGCGGTCGCGCCGTACGACGACTGGCACACGAAGGCGTGGGGCAGCTCGCTGGTGCTCCTTCTCGTCATCGGCCTGGTCAGCTTCACTCTGCGCATCGCCGTGCGGCGGA
>CAZTAI010000102.1:0-3408 GCA_964611555.1 uncultured Chloroflexota bacterium
CATGAGGCTGGCGTCGTGATCCTCGAGACCGGGCGGGTCGTCTCGACCGAGCGCATCGCGGATCTCGGCACCGTCCTGCTCATCTCCGCGCCGGGCATCGCGAGCCGCGCTCACGCCGGTCAGTTCGTCCACGTGCGGCCTGGAGAGCGCTTCGATCCGCTGCTCCGCCGGCCCTACTCCTTCAATGGGATCGATCGCCGCGCCGGCGAGATCGAGCTGATCGTGAAGCCGCTGGGTGCGGGAGGAGAGTGGATCGCCGAGCGCCGCCCGGGTGATGCCCTCGATCTGCTCGGACCGCTCGGCACCGCGTTCGTCATACGCCGGAGCAGTACGAACCTCCTGCTGGTCGCCGGCGGTACGGGGATCGCTCCCATGAAGGTGCTGGCCGAGCAGGAGTCCGTCAAGAGGAACGTCACGCTGATCATGGGTGGGCGCTCCATCCACTACCTCTGGCCGGCGCACCGCCTTCCCGCAGCGGTCGAGTACGTCACGACGACGGAGGACGGCTCCTTCGGGATCCACGGGCGCGTGACCGCGGCGCTGCCGGAGTTCCTGGCCTGGGCCGATCAGCTCTGTGCGTGCGGGCCGTGGCCGATGCTCGCCGCGATCGGGAAGCTGCGCGATGACGCCGCGCGTGCGACGTCACTCACGCCGGGCCGCGAGGTGCTCCTCGATGCGCAGATCGCGGTGGAGCAGCACATGGGCTGCGCGATGGGCGTGTGCCGCGCCTGCGTGATCGTCACCGACGGCGGCAATGCGCGCGTCTGCCGCGAGGGACCCGTCTTCGCGCTCGGCGACGTCCGCTTCGAAGACGGCGAGCCCGCGACCGTGGGTTCCAGCTAGTGCCCTGGCGCAGGCCGCGGAAGCCCGTGGAACGGCCCGTCGACGTCACGCGCAGCGTCGAGGAGTCGCTCGAGCGCGCGTCCGAGGGCGAGGAGGAAGAGGACCTGACCGAGCTGGCCGATCTCGACGGCGCGGAGATCGCCGAGGCCGCGACCGGTGAGCCGGATGAGACCCGCACGCCCTCCGATCTGGCGCTCAAGCTTGGTAAAGCGGTCGCTGGGATGGACCTCAGTGCCGAGGCGGCCTCCTTCTCGCCCTACGTCGCGCGCGGATCAAAGCGTGGCGGGCCGGGCCTCGGGCACGTTGTCTCCGATCCCCCCTACCCGGCCGCGCCCACGACGATCCGCTCGCGACGAGGGCTCGCGTCGGCCGCCTCTTCCGGTGAGTCCGTGGTCCTCCCCGAAGCCGGCGTAGACCTCGAGGTCGAAGCGGCTCGGGGGCTCAGGCTCAAGAACCCGGTGATGACTGCCTCGGGCACCTTCGGGCAGGGCACCGAGTACGCCGAGGTCATCGAGGTCAGCCGCCTCGGCGCGATCGTCAACAAGGGCACGACGCCGCGCGCCCGTCCGGGCAACCCGCAGTACCGGATCGCCGAGACGCCGTCGGGGATCCTCAACTCCATCGGCCTCGAGAACCCCGGCGCCGAAGCGGTGGGGAAGAAGTACGGCAAGGCCTGGGCGTCGCTCGGCGTGCCGGTGATCGTGAACGTCGCGGGGTACACGGTCGAGGACTACGTCTTCGTGGTGCGCGAGCTCGAGGGAACGCCGGGCGTGGTCGCCTACGAGCTCAACGTGTCGTGTCCGAACGTGAAGGGCGGGACGCTGTTCGGGTGCGATCCCGACCTCGCCGCCCAGGTGACGCGCGCGGTGAAGGCCGAGACCGACAAGCCCGTGATCGTGAAGCTCACGCCGAACGCGCCGGATGTCGTAGCGGTGGCCGTCGCCTGCGAGCAGGCCGGCGCGGATGCGCTCACTGCGATCAACACGGTGCTCGGCATGCGCATCGACACGCGCAAGCGGCGGCCCGTCCTCGGCACGGGCAGCGGCGGCCTCTCCGGCCCCGCGATCCGGCCCATCGCAGTCCACATCACCTACCAGGTCGCGCGGGCCGTCAGCATCCCGATCATCGGCGCGGGCGGCATAACGAGCGCCGAGGATGCTCTCGAGTTCCTGATGGCCGGCGCGTCGGCGGTCCAGGTGGGCACCGCGACGTTCGCAGACCCCCTCGCGCCCATCAAGGTGGTCGAGGGCCTGGCGCGGTACGTTCGCGAGAGCGGGCTAGGCTCGATCCGCGAGATCATCGGCGCGGCGCACCCGAAGCGCGAGGAGCCGCCGCCCGCCGAGACGGAGTACACGGCGTGAAGACAGCCACGCGGACAGTGACCGAGGACATGCGCACTTCGCTGGTGGAGCGCGTATCGGCGATGCACCGTCTGTGGGCGTTCCTCACAGCGGACCTCACCGCGGACCACGCGAACAAGTTGGAGCGCCCGGGGGTGCTGCCCATCGCGTTCTCGCTCGCCCACGCCGTCTCGAACGAGGACCGTAGCGTTTCGACGCTGCTCGGAGGCGACCTCCTGTGGGACGCGCACGCGGATCGGGTGGGTCTCAGCGGGAAGCTCCCGCGCCGAGGCACGCCCATGGAGGAAGCGGAGCGCACACGGATCCGCGACATCGACGCCTGGCGCGCGTACCAGCTCGCCGTGTTCGAGCGGACCGAGAGAGCGATCGCGGATGTCTCGCTGGATCGGCTCGCAGAACGGCACGAGATCACCCCACAGGCTCTGAGGGGCGGCTACCTCGAGCTGCTGGTCGGAACGCCCGAGCGCGTGCGGGTGATGGATGCCCTCGAGGCGTGGGTCTACCAGCACGGGATCCGTCACGTCGGCGAGCTCGAGCACGCGCGCGCCCTCGTCGGACTCCAGGGTGTGACCTAGGCGGAGTGGAGCGGCTGCAGAGCCTCACGCTCATCGCGTCGCCCGCGCTGTTCCTCGCGGGCTGGATCGTCATCGTGCTGACCCGTGAAGGTGCGATCAGGGACTGGCTCCTCGCGCACGTGCTGCTCTTCGCCGGCACGGTCCTCCTCCTGCCCGCTGTGTTCGAGCTGAGGTCCGTCGCGAGGTCGTTGGGCGGCAGCGGGATCGCTGAGGTCGGGATGGTCATGGCGCTGGCCGGTCTGCCCTTCTGGTGCGGCCAGCTGGCGATCGACCTCGCTATCGGCACCATCGCGCCGGACCGCGCGGCGATGGACGCCAGCTTCGCTCGGATCACGTCACAGCCGCTGATGTCGCTGGCGTTCTACACGGTCGGGCCGACGCTGCTCTGGGTAGGGATCGGCGTGCTCTCGGTCGCCGTCGCCCTTAGCGTCTCGCCCGTCGGGTGGGCCGGCTGGGTCGCCGCCTTCGGCGTCGTCCTGCTCGGTGTCTCCCGGATGGGCGGGCCCTTGGAGCTGGCGGTCGTCGCCTACGTGGCGATGACGATCGGTCTCGGAGCGATCGGCGTGTCGTCGCTGCTCGGGCGTGGAGGAGCGCCCTAGGGACGCCGAGGAGACTGACCTAGCTGAGAG
>CAZTAI010000102.1:3508-6640 GCA_964611555.1 uncultured Chloroflexota bacterium
CACCGCGGTCTTCGGACATGCCTTGCATTCTGCGCCTAGGGCAGCGGTGCCCCGGTCCGGTACCAGCGCGAGATGAGGTCGCGCTCGTCCTCGGTCATCCCGGTCTGGTTCCCGAGTGGCATCGCGCGGCTCAGCACGACCTGCTGGTAGATCAGGGCCGCGCTCGCGCGGATCCTTTCGTCGGACTCGAGCGATAGCCCCTTCGGAGCGGCGGTGAAGGCGGTGTTCGCCGGGATGACGGCATGGCACGAGACGCAGCGCGCCGCGAACACCGCGCGCACGGCCGTCACCTCGTCCGAGGTGAGCGGCTCGGCCGGTGCGAGCGACGGACCGGTGACCACCGCGACCGCCAGGACGATCGCGCCGGCTCCCCAGAGAAGCGCGGGCTCGGCCTGGCCGCGGTGTCGCAGGTTCAGCCAGTGCTGAGCGGTCGCGCCGGCGGCCATCAGCGCGAGCAGCACCGCCGCTCCGAAGGCGTGCCCGTAGGTGAAGGGGAAGTGCTGCGACATCATCGCGAAGATCACCGGCAGCGTGAGGTAGTTGTTGTGGATCGAACGCTGCTTCCCACGCAGCCCCGGACGCGGATCCGGATCTCGCCCGGCCTCCTTGGCTGAGACGAGCTCACGCTGGCCTGGGATGATCGTGAAGAGGACATTCGCCGCCATCCAGGTCCCGAGCGTCGCGCCGGCCTGGATGTACGCGGCCCGCGCGCTGAACAGCTGCGTCGAGACCCACACCGTCAGGACGACCAGTACGACGACCACGCCCGCGAGCACGAGCGGGCGGTCCTCGAGCTTGCGCGACGCGAGGTCGTACGCGACCCAGCCGATGGCGAGGATCGCGACGCTTGCCGCAACTGCCTGCCAGCCCTGGAGATCGCGGACGGCGGGGTCGATCAGGAAGCGGAACGGGTCGACGTAGTAGAGGAGCACCAGCAGCGCGAACCCGGAAAGCCAGGTGATGTAGGCCTCCCACTTGAACCAGCGCAGCGAGCCCGGGAGGCTCTCCGGCGCTACTCGGAACTTCTCGATCCGGTAGAACCCACCGCCGTGGATCTCCCAGGACTCGCCTCCCACGCCGCGCGCGCTGTCCCGTGGATCCTTCGGCTCCCGCAGCCCGTTATCGAGGGCGATGAAGTAGAAGGACGCGCCCACCCAGGCGATCGCCGCGGTGATGTGAAGCCAGCGCGTGAGCAGGTGCAGCCATTCCCCGATGTGACCCAGGAGAAGTGGATCCACTACGACCGCTCCGGCGCGAGCCGGTCACGCGTGATCGCGAGGAACTCGCCCGTGCCCGTCAGCAGCTCGTCCTCGCGCGGGCGTCCGAGGCGCTCTCGCAGCACCGGGACGATCTCCGCCTTGCTGCGCCCCGCGACGAAGACGACGAACCGGAAGCCGTACTCGCGCTCGTACTCGTCGTTCAGCCGCGCCAGCTCGGCCGCTACCGTCGGATCGTCGGTGCCCTGCTCACGCCGGGAGTGCTCGGAGAGCGATCGCGGGTCCGCCCCGATGCGCGGGTGGGCGTCGAGGACGGCGACCCGCTCACCGATCGTCATGTCGTCGAGCAGCGTGCGGGCACGCTGGATGACGTCATCGATGGTGTCGAAGGGCGCCTCGCTCGCGAGCCGCTCGGCCAGCGCGGGAGCGCGCTCGAGCGCCCGGGTCAGCTCGTCGCGCTCGATCAACTGCCGCGGTAGGAGACGAGGCCGTGGCGCGAGACAAGGAGTGGGACGTGGTGGTGGCCGCTGGCCGCGAGCTCGACGTCGAGCGCGACGCGTCTGAAGAAGGAGGCGTCCCCATTGGCGAAATAGCCGCCCACCTCGAAGACGAGCCGATGGGTGCCCTCCGCGAGCGCCCCGGGAGCCAGCGCCTTGATCCGGCCGTCGGCGTCCGTCGTTCCCGACCCGACCAGATCGTCGCCGCGGTAGACCGAGACCGCGACGCCGGCGGCGGGCCGTCCCGTGCCGGTGTCGAGCACGTGGGTCGAGAGCGACGGTCCCGCCATGAGCGCCGGTATCGTACGCGCGGCATGTCGACGCTTCGCATCACGGCGGGTCCGTACGTCTTCACGGCAACGCTTGAGGAGGGCGCGGCTCCGCGGACCTGCAAGGCCGTCCGCGCGCTCCTCCCGATGCGGACGAAGCTGATCCACGCGCGGTGGAGCGGCGAGGCGATGTGGGTGCCGATGGGCGAGCGCCGCGTCGACGTCAGCCAGGAAAACCACACCAGCCACCCGTCGCCGGGCCACCTCCTTCTTTATCCAGGCGGGATCTCGGAGATGGAGATCCTCGTCCCGTACGGAGCGGCGCTCTTCGCGAGCAAGGTCGGCCAGCTCGCCGGCAACCACTTCGCGACGATCTCCGAGGGTCTGCAAGACCTGAGCGAGCTCGGGCGCATGACCCTGTGGCAGGGCGCGCAGGATCTCGTCATCGAGGAGGCCTGAGGCGCCGCACGACCTGGCGATCCGCGGCGGTCGCGTGGTCCTCGGACCGGACGTGGTCCTGCGGGACATCCTCATCGAGAGCGGCCGCGTGGAGGTCCTCGTCGATCCGGGCGAGGGCCGCGCGAAGGAAGAGCTCGATGCTCGCGGCCTGCTCGTGCTTCCCGGCGCGGTGGATGCGCACGCTCACTTCAACGACCCCGGCCGCGCCGAGTGGGAGGGCTGGGCGAGCGGCACGCGCGGCGCCGCGCTCGGCGGGATCACCACGGTCGCGGACATGCCGCTCAACTCGATCCCTCCGACGCTCGATGGCGCGTCGTTCGACGCGAAGCGCGAGGCGGCCGCCGGAAGCGCCGTCATCGACCACGCGCTCTGGGGTGGCCTCGTCGGCCGTCCGGATGCGCGCAGGCTGACCGAGCTGCGGATGCGTGGCGCGGTCGGGCTCAAGGCCTTCATGGCCGAGAGCGGCGTCGCCGAGTACCCGCGCCTGGCCGACGGCGAGCTGCGCGACGCCCTCGCGCTCGCGGCGAACGCCGGACATGTCGTAGCCGTGCACTGCGAGGACGACACGCTCATACGCGAAGCCGCCGTCAGCGCATCGGGCAGCGGCGCGGCCGCGTGGCTCGCGTCGCGCCCTGCGGAGGCCGAGGCGCGCGCCATCGACCGGCTCGCCGACGCGGCGTTGGCCACCGG
>CAZTAI010000103.1:0-6543 GCA_964611555.1 uncultured Chloroflexota bacterium
CCGCTGATGCGCGCCGGCAGGACGTCGCGCTCCCACACCTCGATCGGGAGCCAGACGCCCTGCATCTGATCGAGGACGTCGATCAGCTCCCGGTCGCGGCCCGAGAGGCCCTGCCAGCGCAGCAGGAAGCGGGTGTACTCGGCGCGGCTGCGCGGCTCGATCTCCTTGCGCAAGCGCGAGAGCGTCGCCCGGTGGATCTCCTCGAGGACCCGGGCGTCGACCCACTCGAGCTCGCGCCGACCGCGCGTGAACTCTCCGGCTACAGCGACCCCTTCTCGCTCGAGCTGCGCCAGGACGTCCGCGACGGGGAAGCCCATGCGCGCCTCCAGCTCGGGGACCGTGACCGGGCCATGCGTACCCAGGTAGCGCCGCACGATCGCGGGTCGGTGCTGGAGTGCGGGTGGCGTCTCCTCGTACATCGCGCGGTCCTCGGTCGCGACGACGCGGCCCGACGGCAGGCGCAGCGCGCGTCCCTCCCGCTCGAGGGCGGCGGTGAGTGCCGGACCGTCGCCCTGCGTGCGGGTCGCGATCTCGAGGTCGGACAGGTCGCCCAGGCGCAGCAGCAGGTCCTCGACCTCGTCACGGTCGCGAGCCCGGCGCTCGAGGCCGGTGCGCTGTAGGCGCGCCTCCACGTCGGCGATGGCCGCCGGCTCGAGCAGCTCGCGGAGCGAGGTGGTACCGAGCAGCTCGCGCAGCAGGTGGCGGTCGAGCGACAGCGCGATCTCGCGGAACTCCTGCTGCTGCCGGTCGCCCTCCTCGAAGTAGTCGCCGATGAACTGGAGCACGAGGCCCGCCGCGAACGGCGATGGCGCCTCCGTCTCCACGACGGCGATCTCGACGGCGCCGGAAGCGATCCCGCTCAGCACCTCGCGCAGGTGGGCGAGATCGAACCAGTCCTCGAGGATCTCGCGCAGGGTCTCGTAGACGATCGGGAAGTCATCGTGGTCGCGGGCGACCTCGAGAAGGTCCGCGGCCCGGAGGCGTTGAAGCCAGAGCGGCGTCCGGCGACCGGGGCCGAGCTTCGGCAGGAGCAGCGCCCGCTGCGCGTTCTCGCGGAAGCGGGTCGCGAACAGCGTCGAGCGCGAGAGCGGGGGATAGAGGTGCTCGTCGAGGTTGGTCGCGTCCACGCGCTTCACCAGGTCCGTGGCGTCGCGGACGTCCTGCGCGGGCAGGCGGAAGTGGATGCCCTCGTCGGTGACCGAGATGTCGGAGCACTGGCCGTCGCGGCAGAGGGCCTCCTGCATCGCGAACGCCCAGGGGCGCAGGACCATGCGGCCGTACGGCGCGTGGACGATGACGCGCCGGTCGCCCATCTCGTCGCGGAACTGCTCGACGACGATCCGCTTCTCGCCGGGCAGAGCACCGGCCGCGGCCTGCCCGCGGATGTACTGGACCAGGTTGAACGCGGCGTTGTCGTCCAGCGCGTACTCGACCTTGAGCCACTCCAGGACACCGGGATCGTCCAGCCGCGCGCGGACCTCGCCGAGCAGGCGCGCGACGCGCACGCCGGTCTCGTACTGCCGGCCGAACGCCTCGCCCTTCCAGAACGGCACCGTGGGAAGCGAGCCCGGAGCGTCGGTGACGAGGACCTTCTGGGATGTGATCTCGACGACCCGCCACGACCGCGCGCCCAGCACGAACACGTCGCCGGGCCTCGTCTCGAGGACCATCTCCTCGTCCAGCTCGCCGAGCCTGGTCGCCTTCGTAGCGTGCACGACGCTGAAGAGCCCGCGGTCCGGGATCGTGCCACCCGAGACCATCGCGAGCTGGCCGGCGCCGGGCCGGCCGCGGATCAGGTGCTGCGCCTTGTCCCAGACGATCCGCGGTCGCAGCTCGCCGAAGCGCTCGGAGGGGTACTTGCCCGAGAGCATCGCGAGCACGCCCTCGAAGTGATCGCGCGGCAGGTCCTTGAACGGATGCGAGCGCCGCACCAGCGCGAAGAGCTCCTCCTCGGCCCACTCGTCGACCGACGCCATGGCCACGATCTGCTGCGCGAGCACGTCGAGCGGATGCCGAGGGATGCGCACCGGCTCGACGTCTCCCTCGAGCATCCCCTTGGCGATGGCCGCCGACTCGACGAGATCGCCGCGGAACTTCGGGATGATCCGGCCCTTCGAGGTCTGGCCCACGAGGTGGCCGGACCGGCCCACGCGCTGAAGGCCGCGGGCGATGCCTCGTGGCGACTCGACGCAGACGACCAGGTCGATGCTGCCGACGTCGATGCCCAGCTCGAGGGACCCCGTGGCGACCACGCAGCGAAGGTCGCCGCGCTTCAGCTCCTGCTCGATGGCCAGGCGCTCCTCGCGCGACATCGAGCCGTGATGGGCCTTGGCGATCTCTTCCCCGGCCAGATCGTTGACCACGCGCGTCAGCCGTTCGGCCGACCGGCGGTTGTTCACGAAGAGGAGCGTGGTCTTGTGCGCCTGCACCAGCTCGAGGAGGCGCGGCTCTATCGAGGTCCAGGCATCCGTCTCGCCGCCCAGCGCCTCGAAGTCCTCGACCGGGCACTCGACCAGCAGGTCGGTCGGCTTGCGAGCGCCGGCGTCCACGATCTCGACGGGCCGCACGCCGCCGTTCGCGTCCGCTCCGCTGAGGAAGCGCGCGACCTCCTCGAGCGGCCGGATCGTCGCCGAGAGGCCGATGCGCTGGAACTCGCGACCGGTCAGATGTCGCAAGCGCTCGAGAGACAGCGCCATGTGCGACCCGCGCTTGGTGCCGGCGATCGCGTGGATCTCGTCCACGATCACGTGCTCGACGGTCCGGAGCATGTCGCGCGCGCGGGGCGAGGTGAGGATCAGGTAGAGCGACTCGGGTGTCGTGATCAGGATGTCCGGGGGCTTGCGGCTCATGCGGTGCCGCTCGTTCGCCATCGTGTCTCCCGTGCGCACCGCCGTGCGGATCTCCGGGAGCTCCAGGCCCTGCTCCTGGGCGAGGCTGCGGATACCCGCCAGCGGCTCCTCCAGGTTCCGCTGGATGTCGTTGTTGAGGGCCTTGAGCGGCGAAACGTAGAGGACGCGCACGCCGCTGGTGTCCCGGGGCTCGCGGTGCAGGCGGTCGAGGATGGCCAGGAAGGCCGCGAGGGTCTTGCCGGAGCCGGTCGGGGCGGCGAGGAGCAGGTCCTTGCCGCTGGCGACGACCGGCCAGGCGCCAAGCTGGGCGGGTGTCGGCTCCTTGAAGGTGGCCCGGAACCACGACCCGACGGCCGGGTGAAGCGCCTTTAAGGCGCTCACGCGCACTGCTTGACCGCGGAAGATGTCGTCAACGCGCGCTCCCAAGCCACGTCCCTAGGCTACTGGACCTATGACCAGAGCCCGACTCAAATTCCCGCATGGAGACCCGCTCGAGTTCGACCTCGACCAGGTCGCGGAGTTCGGGCCTGAGATCCGCGGCTTTCGCGCCTGGCTCGGCGCCGTTCATGCCTCGACGGAGGGCCGCTACCTGATCCGGTTCGATGACGACCGCGTCCTCGGCTTCGCGCGCGAGGAGCTCAAGCGGGCCAAGATCAGACCCGACGGCATCGAGCTGACGCTCGGCGCCGACGAACACGCCGTTCCGGTCGAGGAGGGCGAGGTGCGCTCCTACGGCCCGGAGCCCGAGGGCATCCGGACCTGGCTGGGGCGGCTGGCCCACGGGAGCGGCGAGGCGTGGGTGCGCCTGGCCGACGGTACCGAGATGCGCTTCCCGATCGGCGGCGGCCCGCACGTCACATTCCTCGGATAGCCTCAGGACGTGTGCAGGAGCATCAAGCGGCTACGAAAGCGCGATGTCCTGGCGACCGATGACGAGATCCGCGAGGCGGCGCGCCAGTACGTCCGCAAGGTCACGGGCTTCAGCGCGCCGAGCGCCCGGCATCAGGACGCCTTCGACGAGGCCGTCGACCTGATCACCGCGGCGTCCAAGCAGGCCCTCGAGCGGATCAGTAGCGGTCTGAGGCCAGCGACCTAGCGCACTCCAGGCTCGGCGCATCATCGACGCATGAGACGCGCGCTCCTCGCCGGTGCCTTCGTTGTTGCGGCGGTCCTCCCTGTGCCGGAGGTCGCCCGTGCGGCGATCCCCGAGGACGATCCGGTCGCGGCCACGGGGACGAACTGCGTCCAGCCCGTGCCGATCCCTGCGTTAGACAACGTTGTCGACGCGGAGTGGTCCCCTGACGGGTCGCGGCTGGCGCTGGTCCGCACGGTCCGTGTCCCCTCGTCCGAGAACGTCAGCGGCTATCAGGAGCTCGAGATCCTCGAGACGCTCGATGTGCGCACGGGCCACGTGCGCTTCTTCGGAGAGGGGACGCGACCAGCGTGGTCGGCGAGCGGGCGGTATCTCTCGTACTGGGGCTTCGAGGCGGACTACCTCATCGTCGACGACGGCGAGGGTACCGTCGCAAACCTCACGCCGACCATGCCCGAGTACCACTGGGTGGGCGAGGAACTGGTCTACGTCCAGAGATCGACGATGCGGTCGTGGTCAGCCGACGCAATGATGGCCCGCAAGCTCGACTTCCTCGACATCCCGCACTTCCCGGCCGACCACCTCTACTGGAGCGGCGATGGAACGCGATACACCCACACGCGATACGACTCGACACGGCCGGAGCCCGAGCGCTTCCTCGGAACGACCAAGGAAGGCTCGCTGGAGGCGCTGGATCTCCCCGGCGCGTGGTTCAGCGAGTGGTCGCCCTCCGGGGCGGTGCTCCTGGTGCGCTATCCGAGCCGGATCGAGATCAGGGACGGCGCCGGTGTGCTGAAGACGTCGACGCCGGTCCCGGTCAGGGCGATGCATCAGTGGGGACCGGGAGGCAGAAGCCTGCTTCTGCGAGTGGCGCAGCCTCCTCCTGCCGTGCCCGGTGCCTTCGAGGATGTCCGCGTGATCTGGCCGAGCGAGTCGGTCATGACGCTGCCGGATCTGGTCGGTCCGCTCGGCTTCGGACCGGATGGGAAGCACTACAGCGGCACCGTCCGCACCGGCAAGCACGAGGACCGGCTGGCGATCTACCGGTGTCTTCAGCTCGTTCCGAATGCTGAGGCGCCGGTGGCCGCTCCGGTCCAGGAGCTCGACCAGCGCGGCGGCCGCCTCATCCGGCCGGTGCAAGGACCCATCTCGGCGTTCATGCAGGGAGGTCACACCGGGATCGACGTCGCGGCAGGCCTGGGATCGCCCATCGTCGCCTCGGACGATGGAGTCGTCCGCGCGGCGGGGTGGATCACGAACGGTGGGAACCGCGTATGCGTGACACACGCCGCGGGTCTCGAGACCTGCTACTTCCACGCCTCCGGCATCCTGGTAGGCGTCGGTCAGCGCGTGCGGCGCGGAGAGCCGGTCGCGCTCGTCGGAATGAGTGGTCTCGCGGGGGGACCGCACGTGCACTGGGAGGCGCGCTTCCTCGGAAGGCTCACCGACCCGCTGCTGCGCTAGAGCTGCTCCTCGCCCCGCATGACGAACGTGACCGCGAGCGCGCAGGTCGAGATGAAGCCCAGGATCAGCCAGGCCCACGAGAAGCCCCAGGTCTGGATCGCGTAGCCCATCGCCGGGGCGCCGATCAGCGTTCCGAGAAGGCCGCCCAGGGCGGCCAGGCCGGTCGCGGCGCTCGGAGCGCTCGGCAACGATGCCGCCGCCGTGTTGAAGACCGCCGAATAGGGGATGCCCCCGCCGAGGCCGAGAGCCGCCACGCCGATCAGCGCCAGGACGAGGGGCCTCTCGGGGAGCGCCACGAGCGCGATGCCGACGAGGATGGTGAGCTGCGCCGCTCGCATCACAGCGAGCGTGGGAACGTGCTCGCGCGCTATCAGGAATCCGCCGATAGGCCGCGCGATCACGGCGAGGACGAGCAGCAGCGAGCCAAGCAGTCCGCTCGCGCCGAGAGGCAGCCCGAACTCGCGGACGAGGAAAGTGGTGACCCAGGTCCCCGCGGCGAAGACGAGGCCGAACCCCGCCGCGTGCTGGACGAGGGTCCACCAGCAGTTGAGGCACCGCGCCGCGTCGAGCATCGTTCCGCGTCCCGCGAGACGACCCACCGGCGTCGCCAGTAGCCACGCGAGGAGCACGACGGCGATCAACACGCTGGTCGCCGCGAATGCTCCGCGCCAGTCCCACGCGAGCGCGAGCGATGGCATCCCCCAGAGACCGATCGCGCTCCCCAGGGGATACCCGGCTCCGTAGAACCCCTGACCGAAGTGGGGTCGCGCGTCGCCATAGCGGCGCTGGACATAACGGATGCCCGCGATGAAGCCGAAGCCGGCGCCGACCCCGCCGATCGCCTTCGCCAGGAGCAGCAGCTCGTACGAGGGTGCGAGTGCCGACGCGACGTTACCCGCGAGCGTGAGCGCCATCCCGAACGTCACCGCGCCACGCGGTGGGTAGCGGTCCGCCAGATCCCCGATCAAGAGCATCGTCGCCGCGGCGGCCAGGAAGATCGCCGTCGAGATCAGGCCGGCCTGAACGTCGGACAGCCCGAACTCCTCGCTGATCAGTGGCAGGACCGGCCCGTGCGCCGCGTAGGTGTAGCCGATCGCCGTTGCGGTCGCCGTCGCGAGGGCTATGTCGCGGCGGAGA
>CAZTAI010000104.1:0-6506 GCA_964611555.1 uncultured Chloroflexota bacterium
CGGACATCGAGGCGGCTGCCCGCGAGCTGATCGAGCGGACCGCGCCCGGCGACGTGGCGCTGATCCTCGGCGCCGGAGACGTCCGCGCGGCGGGCGTGCGCCTGCTCGAGCTGCTCCGATCGAGGACGCCCGCATGAGCGGGGCTCCCGCGGCGCCCTTCGGCCTGCGCGCCGAGCCCATGAGCCGGCACACCTCGCTCCGCATCGGCGGGCCAGCCGACTTCTTCGTGCGCGTAACGAGCGAGGACGATCTCCGCGGCGCCGTCGCCGTCGCCCGCGTGCACGAGCTCCCGGTGTTCGTGCTGGGCGGCGGGACGAACCTGCTGGTCTCGGACCGCGGCATCCGCGGCGTCGTTCTCGAGAACGGGTGGAGCGAGGCGACGGCAGATGGCGAGGTCGTCACGGCCTCGTCCGGCACGCCACTCGCTCACGTTGCTGCCGTGGCGGCACGGAGTGGGATCATCGGGCTCGAGTGGATGGCCACGGTGCCTGGGACCGTCGGCGGCGCGGTGCACGGGAACGCCGGCGCGTTCGGGTCCGAGACCTCGGACGTGCTGGTGGACGCCGAGCTGATGGATCTCGACGGCGGGAGCTGGACCGCCGACCCGTCGGAGCTGGCATTCGCCTACCGCACGACCTCGCTGCAGGGCCGGCCCACGATCGTGCTCCGCGCACGCTTCCGCGGAGCGCCCGGCGACCGCGCGACCGCGGTGAAGCGCATCAAGGAGATCGCGAACGAGCGCGCCGCGAAGCAGCCCCTCGCGCAGCCGAACACCGGGTCGATCTTCCGCAATCCGCCGGGCGATCACGCCGGCCGGCTCATCGAGGCAGCGGGACTCAAGGGCCGTATGGTCGGTGGCGCGATGGTCAGCGAGAAGCACGCCAACTTCATCGTCAACACCGGTGACGCGCGCGCGTCCGACGTCCTAGAGCTCATGCAGCTATGCCAGCGCGAGGTGCAGGAGCGCTTCGAGGTCGACCTCGTCCCGGAGGTCGAGCGCGTGGGGGAGTGGACGTGACCGCGAAGGATCGGATCAGGGTGGGGGTGCTCGCGGGCGGCGCCTCGGCGGAGCGCCAGATCTCGCTCGCCACCGGCATTCAGATCATGGCCAATCTCCCGACCGACAAGTACGAGGTCGTGCTCCTCGATCCGCTGGCGCTGATGGCGAACAACCCGCACCTGACCGAGGAGCAGCGCGCGCACGCGCGCGAGCTCACCGCGCACTCGGGTCGTGTCGAGGCGCTTCCCGAGCGCGACAGGCGCGAGCTCCCCGCCGCGCTCCAGCGTCAGATCGAAGAGGCATCGGGAAAGCTCGTCCCCGCGACCAGCGCGATGGTGCCCAGCGGCGGTGAGCGACCGATCGACGTCGCGTTCATCGCCCTTCACGGACCATGGGGCGAGGACGGCAGGCTCCAGGGCATGCTGGATCTCCTCGGCATCCCCTACGTGGGCTCGGGCGTCCTCGCCTCCGCCCTCGCGATGGACAAGGCCATGGCCAAGGGCGCCCTGACGATCGCCGGGATCGAGGTGCCCGCGGGCTTCGTGGTGACGGCGGCGGACAACGCGCGCGACGGCGGCGACATCGCACGACGCGCGCAGGAGATCGGGTACCCGCTCGTGGTGAAGCCCATCCAGCAGGGTTCGAGCTTCGGCGTGTCGATGGTCGATCGGCCGGACCAGCTGCCGGCCGCGGTCGTCGAGGCGCTTCGCTACGACGACCGCGTCCTGGTCGAGGAGCGCCTCCTTGGCACCGAGCTCACCGTCGGCGTCATCGGCCGGGACGACGCGCTCGTCGCGCTCCCGGTCATCGAGGTCGTGACCAAGCGCGAGTTCTTCGACTACAAGGCCAAGTACGACCCCGAGCTCACGGACGAGATATGTCCGGCCCGCGTGAGCGACGACGTGGCCCGCCGGGCGCAGGACCTCGCAATGCGTTCCCATCGCGCGCTCGGCTGCCGCGACCTGTCGCGGACCGACATGATCCTGACCGCGGATGGCCGCATGCCCGTGCTCGAGGTGAACACCATCCCGGGGATGACGGCCAACAGCCTCCTTCCCAAGGCCGCGCGCGTCTCCGGTCTCCCGTTCGATCAGCTCCTCGAGCGGCTCGTTGGCTGGGCCCTCGACAGGAGCGGCCGCACCATCGGGGACCGCGGTCGCTAGGCGCGGGGCCAGGCGCAAGCGCGGCGAGCGACCGGCCCGCATCGCCGACCCGGCGCGTCTGGTGGCCGGCCTCATCGCACTCATCTGCACCGCCGGCCTGGCCCTGGTCCTGACGCCCGACATCCAGCGGATCCAGGACGTCGAGATCGTCGGCGCGCGCCACGTGTCCCGCGACCACGTGATCGCGGTGACCGGACTGCTCACCGCGCCGATCTTCCTCGTGAGTGCGAGCGAGGCCCGCACGGTGCTTCTGGGCATACCAGCCGTGCGGGAAGCCCGCGTCGAGATCGCGCTGCCGGACAGCGCCCGCATCTCGCTGGTCGAGCGCGAGGCCGTGGGTCGCTGGGTCGCCGGTCCCCTCGAGTGGTTCGTGGACCCGGATGGCGTGCTGTTCGCCTCCAGCGACCCCACCGCGGCGCCGGCGCTCCGGGTGCTGGACGACCGCAGCCCTTCGCGATCCGCGGGCGAGCGCATCGACCCGGCGCTCGTCGCCGGGGCCCTTCGCCTCGCGAAGATCGCACCCGGCGAGCTGCGGCTGGACGCGACCGCGCCGCGCGTGCGGATCGATGCGGGCCCGAGCGGGATCGTGCTCGAGACGGGCGGCGGGTGGGAGGTGCGCTTCGGTGAACCCCAGGGCATCGAGGAGAAGCTCGCCCTGCTCATGCGTTTCCTGCGTGACGAGCCGGGGCGGCGGCTAGAGTACGTCGACGTGCGGAGCACCGACCGCATCGTCTTCAGCCCCGAGTGACCCTCTGGCTCCCGCTCCTCGGCCTCGCCGTGGGGATCGTGGTCGGGTTGGCATTCCGCATCACGCTTCCGATCGAGCTCGCGCGGTACACGGCCGTGGGCATCCTCGCGGCGCTCGACTCGATCCTGGGAGCGCTGCGGGCGGAGCTCGAAGGCCACTTCGACGCGCGGATCTTCCTGACCGGCTTCTACACCAACGCGCTCCTCGCGGCGGCGCTGACCTTCCTCGGTGACCGCCTTGGTATCGACCTGTACCTTGTCGCGCTCTTCGTCTTCGGCTGGCGCGTCTTCCAGAACGTGGCCGTGATCCGAAGGCACTTCCTGTAGGGGCGAAGCCGGATCCCCGCTCGCGTGCCTTACGATGCCCGACGGGGAAGCGAGGAGAGACTCCGCTGGAGGGGTGCAGCATCGCTCTGCTGAACGCCACTCGTGCCTGAACAGACCATCCTCGTAGCCCTCGACATCGGCACCACCAAGGTCTGCGCGCTCATCGGCGAGCTCGACCGCGGCACCGCCAACGTCATCGGCATCGGCACGTCGCCGTCCGACGGCTTGCGCAAGGGCGTGGTCATCGACATCGACCGGACGGTCCAGGCGATCGCCGCGGCGGTCGAGGCCGCCGAGCGCATGTCCGGGTACAAGGTGCGCTCCGCCCTCGTAGGGATAAGCGGCAACCACATCAGCTCGCAGAACTCACGAGGCATGGTCGCCATCTCCGGCCGTCGCGATATCGGCCGGGACGACACGCTGCGCGCCATCGAAGCCGCGCGGGCCGTGAGCATCCCCAACACCCGTGAGATCCTCCACGTGATCGCGCGCGGGTATGTGGTCGACGGTCAGGCCGGCGTCCGCGACCCCATCGGGATGACCGCCGTCCGCCTCGAGGTGGAGACGCACATCGTGACCGCGTCGTCCACCAGCGTTCAGAACCTGAGCAAGTGCGTCCAGAAGGCCGGCGTCGAGATCGACGAGCTCGTCCTCACGCCACTCGCGACGGGCGACGCGGTGCTGTCGGACGAGGACCGCGAGCTCGGCGTGGCCCTGGTCGACGTCGGCGGGGACACGACGGATGTTGCTATCTTCCAGGACGGCTCCGTCGCGCACGCGGCGACGATCCCCATCGGCGGGCGCAGCGTGACCAGCGACCTCGGCATCGTGCTGCGTGTGGCACCCGATAGCGCCGAGTCCGTCAAGATCCGGTACGCGACGGCGCTCCCGCTGGAGGTGGACCCCGACGAGGTCGTCCAGATCACGTCGATCGGAGAGGATCTGCCGCACGGCGTCACGCGGCGGCACATCGCGGAGATCTCGCAGTCACGCGTGCGCGAGCTGTTCGACCTGGTCGCTGCCGAGGTGGACGCCGCGGGCGCGACCAACCGGCTTCAGGCGGGTCTCGTCCTCACCGGTGGTGGCTCGGCGCTACAGGGCCTCAGCCGCGCGGCGCGCGATCAGCTGGGCATGGCGGCGCGCGTGACCGGCCCGCGTGGCCTAGGAGGACTGACGGATCAGATCTCCACCCCGCCGTACGCCGCGGCGAGCGGGCTACTCCTGTGGGGCGCCCGTCACTGGGGCGAGGAGCAGGAGGAGGCGGGCTCGCGTAGCGGCGTCGGGACCCGGATCGCCCGGATCTTCAAGGGGTTGGTGCCCTAGAGCAGGTTGGAGAACATGGTCGCGAGGCCGAGGAACGTCAGGAAGCCCATGACATCGGTGACGGTGGTCAGCACGATCGACGACGACTGAGCGGGATCCTGGCGCAGCGCCTTGAGGGCCACCGGTATGACCGCTCCGGAGATGCCGGCGATGACCATGGCAACGACCATCGCGATCCCGATCACGAGGACCAGCCCGATGGAGCGGCTCCAGAGGAACACGGCGATCATCGTCACCGCGGCGCAGGCGAGCCCGTTGATGATGCCCGTGCCCGCCTCCTTGACCACGAGGCGCGGCCACTGGTCGGGCGAGATCTCACGCAGGGCGAGTCCGCGGAGCGTCACGGCCAGGGCCTGCATGCCGCTGTTCCCGGACTGGCCCGCGACCACCGGGAGTAGCACGGCGAGCGCCGTGAACTGCGCGATCGTGCCCTCGAACATGCCCACCACGAACGCCGCCAGGAAGGCGGTGGCCAGGTTCGTCTCCAGCCACGGCAGCCGGTGGCGGACGGCGTAGCGGATCGGCGAGAGGCCCGTCTCGTCCCTGCCCGCGCCGACCATCGTCTGGATGCCCGCCGACGCGACGGCCTCGCTCGTTGAGACCAGGGCCGAGTGGCGGATGACCCCGATCAGCCGACCGGCCCCATCGACGACCGGTAGGGCCGCGGGCCGATCGCCCGCGAGCGCGGCGACGATCTCCTCCCGCGTGGCCTGAGCCACCACGGAGATGCCCGGGCTTCGGCCCAGCGACTCGAGACGGGTCCCGGCCGGGGCTGTGACGATCTGGCCGAGCGGCACCGAGCAGCTGAGCTTGCCATCGGCGTCCATGAGGTAGATGGCGTCGAACTCGGTCTCCTTGAAGGTTCGCATCCGTACGAGGGCCTCGTCCACGGTCATGTCCGCCCGGAAGGCCGTGATCCGGGGGTCCATGAGCGACCCCGCGGTGCTGGGCGCGTGGACGAAGAGCTCGAGGATCTCGGTCCTGATGCCATCGGGCAGCGCCGCCAGGACCCGCTCGCGTTCTTCGGCCTCGACGGCGGCGACGAGCTGGGCCGCGCGAGTCCGGGGGAGCGCCCCGATCACCCGCCGGAGGTCGTGGTCCGGAAGCGCCGCCAGGATGGCCGCGGCCTCGCGGGCTCCGAGGCTGTCGAGGTGCGCCGCGGTGGCCGCCGGCGACAGCGGCTCGGTGCTCTCGGCGGTCGTCATGGCCCGGACATCGTGCGGGGTCGCCTCCGGCTCGACAAGACCGAAGCGGATCCGGAGCTCGTCTCGCGGGAACGCGCCCCGCGAGCGACTTCCGTTGCGTCCTGGGGGTATAGTTCGGCGCAACTGAATAGAGGTCCTAGCGTGCGCTCAGGGGAGGGGCGGCGCCTGGCCCGAGAAGGTGCAAAGGAGGCCCCTCCCATATGCCGCTTCGGTCGGACATAGAGAACTTCGCGCTCATCAAGGTCGTCGGCGTCGGCGGTGGCGGATCGAACGCGGTAAATCGGATGATCCGCGCCGATCTCATGGGCGTGGAGTTCATCTCCGTGAACACCGACGCTCAGGCGCTCCTCCTCTCGGACGCCCCCCACAAGATCCGTGTCGGCGACAAGATCACCAAGGGTCTAGGCGCGGGCGCGGACCCGTCCGTGGGCCGCAAGGCCGCGGAAGAGGACAGCGAGAAGCTCTACGAGGCGCTGAAAGAGGCCGACATGGTCTTCATCACCGCCGGAATGGGCGGCGGCACGGGGACCGGCGGCGCACCGATCATCGCCGAGATCGCGAAGGACATCGGGGCGCTCACGGTCGCGGTCGTCACCAAGCCGTTCCAGTTCGAAGGCGCGAAGCGCCGCCTCCTCGCGGAGCAGGGGATCCAGGAGCTGGTCGACAAGGTGGACACGCTCATCGTCATCCCGAACGACCGGCTGCTTCAGGTGGTCGAGAAGAAAACGAGCATGGTCGACG
>CAZTAI010000105.1:0-6499 GCA_964611555.1 uncultured Chloroflexota bacterium
GCACGATCGGCCGGCCGTCGCCGAGGTCGAGCCAGGCCTTGTCGCGGCCCATCCGCCGGCTCTTCCCGCCGGCCATGATCGCCGCGGAGACCTTCAGGCGGGGACCCGCTCTCGGCCCAGGATCCGCTCCCAGATGAGGTCCGCTACGCCGGCCGCATCGCCGAGCGCGAAGTGCGGGACGTCGCCGCGCCGCGGCGCGAAGTCGGACACGACCGCGAGGAGCTGCGTGTCGTCCTGGCACACCAGCTCGCCCCTGGCGACCGCGTCGCGCGCGACCTCGATCTTCGGCAACGGCTCGCGCTTGAAGCCTTCGATGACGATGAGGTCGAGGTCCTCGCGGGCGTAGCGCTCCAGCACCTGCGTGATCGTCTGCTCGCCGCTGCCGTCGATGACCGCGGTCCGCCCGCCACCGGTGATCATCGTCTGAACGATCCCGGTCCGGCCGATGCGGCCACTGTCCTTGTCGGGACGGTCGATCTCGAATCCGGCGTGCGCGTGCTTGAGGTAGCCGACGCGCAGGCCGCGTCCGACGAGGATGGGCAGGAGCGCGAGGAGGAACGTCGTCTTGCCGCTGTTGTGGCGGCCGACGACGCTGATGGTCGGCACGCCCAGCGGCGACGTCACGAGGGTGCCGCTAGCTCTGCTTCGGCTGGTCCGACGCGGAGGCCGCCGACTTCGGGTCGCCGGTGGACTCTTCGCGGAAGGTCTTCACGCCCTTGCCGAGCTGACCCAGGACGTCCGGCAGCTTCCCGGCGCCGAAGACGATCAGCACGATCACGAGAACGAAGATGAGCTCGCCGCCGCCTAGGTTGAAGGGCATCGATCACTTCCCCGCACGGCCGTGCCGCGCTTCTATTGGTCGGTGCCCAGTCTATCTAGACCGCGAGCCCGTCCAGCAGCGACATGAAGAGAGGGATGACGACCAGGAGCATCAGCGCCGGTAGGTAACAGAGGGCCAGGACGAGCATGAGGCGCCCCTCGACCTTCGATGCAGCGTCCAGCGCACGGCTTCGTTCCATGGCCCGGAGGGCAGCGCGACGCTCGCGCAGGATCGCCGCTGAGGCGGAACCCATGTCCCGGCTGCGCTCGAGACCCTCCGCCAGGGAGGCGCAGGCGTCGAGACCTTCCTCGCGCGCGTGATGCGCGAGGGTGCGGAAGAGCGGCGCACCAAGGACGTACGCCTCGCGGACACGACGCAGCGTGTGATCGAGCAGCACAGCACCGGTCGAGCGCTCGAGGACTCGCGCGAGCGCGGTCTCGGCAGGTCTACCGGTCGCGACAAGTGCGTCCAATCGCTCGACCACGACGATGGTCGCGCGTTGCGCCTCGGTCCTGGCACGACGTGCTCGATCCGCCACGACCAGCGATGGCGCGATCCAGCCTGCGTACCCACCGAGGAGCACAAGGGCCGGGCCTATAGAGAGGAACAGCGCAAGCGTCGCGACCAACAGGACCGCGGTAGCACCCGCGGCCACCTTGACGATCAGGAAGGCATCGGGAGTGAGCACGACGCCTGCGTGACGCAGGTCGCGAGCGCTCGCTGGCCGGAACGATGACCTACCTCGAGTCGGATGGGGCGCGAGCTGCTCCAGGCGGCGACCGACGGCGCTCGGAGAACGGATCGCAAGGAACAGCGAGCCGAACGCGATGGCCGCGAGCAGCGCGCCGAGCGTGGTCACGTAAGTGCTTCGTTCACGATCCTGCGAGCGAGGATCACGCCCGCTACCTCGAACGCGATCGCACCCGGGATCAACACGAAGCGGCCCAGGGTGCTGTCGAGTGCCGCGGCGAGCGAAGGCATCGAGCCGACAAGCACGACGGCGATCGCCGGGACGAGCAGCGCGAGCAGCTTCTGCTGCTGCCGGGCGCCGCTCGCCCGGGCTCGGACCTCGTCGTCCAGCCGCTCCTCGAATGCCAGTCGATCCGCGAGCCCCGCAAGGAGGTCCGCCGCGCGGGCGCTCGCGAGACGTTCCTCGGCAGCGAGTCCGAGTGTCTCGAGGACGAGCGCCATGCGGCGATCCCGCAGGTCCGCGGCAGCCGAGCGCAGCCCCGCATCGAGGCTGGCGCCGAGATCGAACGCGCGGATCGCCGCTTGAACCGCGTCACGCGCGAGTGGCTCCGTGCTGGCACTCGCCTCGCGCCGGAGCGCTTCCGGAAGGGTGAGACCTGAACGCAGCGCGGCCTCGGCTCCCGAGATCACGCGGGTCATCGCACGCCTTGCCCGCTCGCGAGCCGCAGCGGCGCGAACGCGTATCCATAGTGACGGAGCGGCTGCTCCCACAAGGGGCACCGCGAGAGGCAGGTCGAGTGCGAGGGCCGCGATGAGCGCCAGGGTCACCAACCCGCCGCGTGCCGCTTCCCAGCGAACAAGGCTCCAGCCGACGCCTGCATCGAGAAGAGCACGAGCGTCGGGATGCCGCAGGGTTGCCGACGTCGACCCCGCGCGCGCCGCGAACGAGAGGATCGATCCGCCCACGGCGACGGCCATGGCGGCGGCTCCGACGAGGGCCGGACTCACGTGATGCTCGCCGGTACGGCGGGCTGTCCGGACCGCCAGATGAGCGAGACTCCGTCCGGTCGGACCAGCGCGATCTCCTGCACGGCACGCTCGCCGTCCCGGACGCGAGCCACGTGGACGATGAGGTCCAGGGATCGGAGCACGTGACGCCGCGCCGCATCGCTCGCGAGCTCCCCAGCGCGAGCGAGAAGGAGCTCCAGCCTGCCGATGGCGTCAAGGGCCGAGCTCGCGTGGAGTGATGTCAGGGAGCCGCGGTGCCCGGTGCTTAGCGCCTCGAGGAGCGCCGAGGCTTCCCGTGGAGAGCGGACCTCTCCGACGATGATGCGGTCGGGTCGCATGCGCAGAGCGTTGATCACGAGATCTGCCACACCGATCGCCGTGCCGTCGTGCCCGGGAACGCATTCGAGGTGTACGACGTGCGGGTGCGGCAAGACCAGCTCGCGGGTGTCTTCGATCACGATCGATCGCTCGTCTCGCGGGATCGCCGCCGCGAGAGATCGCACCAGCGTGCTCTTCCCACTGCCGGTCGCGCCGCTGACCACAACGTTGGAGCCTTCTCTAACGTGGCGCTCGAGGAGATCTGCGCAGGCCTCGGGCAACCCGTTCGAGCACCAGGAGCCGCGCTCGCCACGAAGGGGCACGGCCACTGGGCGCAGCTTCCTGATCGAGAGCGTCGGCCCACCGACCGGAGCGATCACGGCATTGGCACGGCTGCCATCCCGCATCCGTGCATCAACGAACGGCCTTTCGATGGTCAGCTCCCGGCCGACCGTGGCCGCGATCCGATAGACGAGATCGGAGAGATCCTGTGCGTCGTGGAAGCGCACATCAGTCCGTTCGAGTACGCCGGCGCGCTCGACGAACACGGTGGTCGCGTCGTTCACGAGAACATCCGTCACGGCTGGATCGTCGAGGAGTGACTGCAGGGGACCGAAGCCGAAGAGATCGGCGCACAGCCGGTCCGCGCTCGGATCGTCGAGCTGCCCGCCGGCGACCGAGCGGACGCGCTCCCGTAGGAGGCGTCGTCGTCCAGGGTCGGCGTACGTGCTGAGTAGCTCCTCCGGGGATATCCCGGCGGCGACCTCCTGACGCAACCGCGCGATGATCGAGGGATCGATCACTGGGCCGCCCGGATGAGCTGATCGACCGCGGCCATCGTCGGCGCCCGAGCAGCGAAGCGGTCGTCGGCGAGATAGAGATCGAACGGGATGGAGGCGAGCAGTGGCCATGGCAGTCGCTCTGCGATCCGCGGGGCATCTTCGCCAGACGTCTGGCTGGTAACGAGGCCGATGCGACATGGCGCCTCGCGCACCACGTCGATCGCGCAGAACGCGGCCTGCAGCTGCGACGACCGTGATCCCGTCACCAGGCAGAGCAGATCCAGCGTCGCCAGTAGCGCTAAGTCGAGCGCATCGGGCCCACTCCCAAGATCTATCACGACAGGGCGATCCGCCGCGACCCGATCCACGAGCCCGAGGATCCTGTCGGACTCGTACACCGAGTGCAGCACCGGGGCGCCCGGCAGGAAAGGGACGTCCGCCCAGCGCGAGAGTGACTCCGCCTCTCGTCCCGGCCGCAGCAGAGCGTCGGCGATCGTCGCGGCCTGCAGCTGCGCGCGAAGCGCTAGTGAAGGTGTCCAGCGATCGAGATCGAGCAACACGGGCGCTCGTCCGGCTCCCGCAGATCGATGCGCTAGCAGCGCCGCCGTCGTCGAGACGCCACAGCCAGCCCGGAGCGACCACAAGCCGACGCGCGCACGCGGCGGAAGCGCCACAGGTCGAGTCGGGCGCAGCACCTCCAGCGGATCGGCGCGCCCGGTCGCTTCGCGGACGAGGTCGAGGGCGAGGTCGGCGAACGGCGTTGCATCGAGCCAGGCGCGCAGCCGGCTCATCCGAAGGCCCATCGCGCGAGCTCGCCATCGCTCGCGAACGCGAAAGGGTCGTGGCCGGCCCCACCGAGAGCGGCGCGATCGAAGATGACGGGACGCAGCGACGACTGTCTCCGGACCGAGCGCACGGCGCCACGCTCAATGAAGGCGTGCCGCCGCCATGTGAACATCAAGTCCTCGTTCCGAAGGAGTCGCCTGCACGTCCTCTGCGCGGCGGCCGACGGTGGGCGAAATAGCGCGAAGCGCCGGCGCAACACCTCGGCTGTCGCGGCACCGAGTGGGAGCAGCCGCAACCGAACACTGTCCGAGATCACGAGCGCCATGGGGGCAGGCTTTAGATCGCCGGCTGTCGCTGGGATCGCTGCTGGCCCGGGCCGAAGGTCGCACTCGACGGCATCCGCTGTTATCCCAGCGTAGGCAAGGTCGCGAACGAGCGTGGCAGCCTGTTCATCCGCCACTTGCGCAAAACAGCCATCTGCCCGCCGGACCAGCAGCAGATCGCCGACGGAGCCGACCGCCCGGTCGAGAGACCGTCCATGAGCCGGGGTCAAGCGCAGGATGATCACGGGAGAGGTGGGACGAGGACGAGGACGAAAGATCTGGAAGCTATCCGCTCCGCGATCATCATCTCTTCCGACGGGCCCACCGCGATCACGACGCTTCCCAGACGCTCGCGCGCCGCGATGGTCGACGTGGAGGGATCGTCCCGCCCGATAGGGCCGCCGTGCTCTCCGCGGACGTCGATCACCAGGGCCGCCTCGGTGAGCAGCTCCGCTAGACCGTCGGTCTGGTCTCGACCGGGCAGCGGAACAGCGATCACGTCCACCCGTGCGCCCGGCGCGATCGCGCCGCCCAGCGCCTGGTGGGCCGCGACCGGGATCGCAACAGCTCGATAGCCGGTCGGCGGGACCAGCCCGCTCTCGAACGTAGCGCTGGTGCGGGCGAGCGCCGCCGCGAGGAGGAGCTGGCCCGGCCAGATCGGTCCGCGCGGGAAGCGGCCGATCGCCGCGACCGTGTCGGTCAGCGCGTCCGGTGGCACAGCATCGGCAGGCAGCCAGCGGAACTCGACGTCGCCTTCGGCGATGGGCCGCCCGGGCGAGAGATGCGTGGTCGCGAACAGGACGCCGACCCGCTCGGAGGCCGAGTAGTAGATGGCGCCGGAAACGGCACCGGCGACGATCGCGAGGGCCAGGAGCGCGCGCTGCGTGGTCACTCGACGATCGCGGGTGATCGAACGACGACGTCGATCGATGCCTCGACCCTGCGCTGCCCCTCGCCGGGAACATCGACCATCACGACGAAGCGCAGACTGAAGGGCGGACCGCTCGCGATGACCTCATCCCACCTCGCGGCCAGTGGCTGATCGCCGGTACCGGTCACAGGTCCGAGCGCCGTGACCTCTCCGGCGGCGAGGGTCCAGGACGAGACCCGGCCGGGTGCTCCATCGACAAGGGCGCGTGGCCAAAGGTCGACGCGGCGCCCGCGCAGCACTTCGATGCGCGCGAGCGCGTCGCCCTGCGCCGCGAGCGCTATGTACGCAGTGACGACGCGCGGGCGCGGCGTTGCCGTGGGACCCAGCGTCGACGGCGCCGGGCGCGGTGTGACCACAGCGACGGCGGGAGCCGGAGTGACCGGAGCCGCGGTCGGAATGGGTTGGGGCGGAGGCGGAGCGGGTCGCGCCGTCGGAGCAGGTGTCGGCACGGGAGTCGCCGTCGGTCGCGCCGCGGCCTGCCGGGCGATCTCCAGATCATCCTGGAAGAACACATACCGGTCGAGTCGCAGCGTCGACCCGTTCCACACGTAGTTCGCGTAGATATCGCCGCTCACGGCGCGGCCGTCGGTCAGCGTCGTCCTCTGGTTCGATAGCGAAGCGTCGTAGGCGCTCTTCTGGCCCGTGCTCACCGTCGCTACCTGCTTCGCGTAGGTGCCTGCGTTCTGCTGGACAGTGTTCGACGTGTACGTGGTCACCGGGCCGGTCCGCGTCACGACATCTCCGGCCCAGACCTGCGTCACGCTGTGCAAACCCATCGAAGCAGCGACGGCGGCCGGCTTCGGTGCCGGGGTGGCCGCCGGGCGCGGGGCCGGCTTCGGTG
>CAZTAI010000106.1:0-6480 GCA_964611555.1 uncultured Chloroflexota bacterium
GGCATGTGCCTGGCGCACGTGTGCGGCAAGAAGCTGGCGCCGCTCCTTTGGCCGGGCGTGCGCTCGATCGCCGAGGACCACGTCGCGCTCGTCGGTGCGCGCGATCTCGATCCCGGCGAGGCCGGCAACCTCGCGACCTCCAAGGTGCGGCAGATCGCGTTCGACCCCGGCCACGCCGACGCTCCCGGGCTACTCGCGTTCGTAAAGAAGAAGCCGGTGTGGCTGCACGTCGATATCGACGTGGTCGATCCGAGCGAGATCGGCGCGGTGAGCTTTCCGGTGAAAGGTGGCCCCTCCACTCGAGCGCTCTGTGACGTGCTCGCCGCGGTCGCCGCGATCTCGAACGTGAAGGGCATCTCGCTCTGCGCGTACGACCCGCGGAAGGATCCGGTGCCGCACGTCGTGCCCGCCCTGGTCGCGCGCATGGCCGCGGCCGCGCTCAGCCTCACGCCCGCCGCGGTATGAGCGCGTTGTCCGACGCGAGGTGCTGCGTGCCTCCGTGACCCGACGGCTCGCGCACGGTGACCGCCACGTCGTCACGCGTGTCTACCTGAGCGATGGGAGGGTCGAGGAGCGAACGAACCCCGGCGTTCCGGACGATGACGACCTCCCGTGGTCGCCGGCAGGCCGCTATAGCGACCTCGACGCGGAGCGCGAGCGGCTCTCGCGTGCCGGTTGGTCCATCGAGGAGGACAATGGCTAGCGGCAGAGTGCCTCGACCATCGATAGCAGCGACGTCTGCGATCTGGCTGGCTCTGGCCGCCGCCGGCACGGCCTGGCTGATCAGCACGGTCCTCGGATCCGGGTTCTCGCTGCTGTGGCAGACCATGCATCCGAGCGACGTACCCCAGGGAGCAACGACGATCTCGCGCTCCATCGTGTCGGTCCTGGGGACTGCAGCCGCCGTAGCGGTGGCCCGCCGCGGCGGGCTTCTTCCCCTAGCCATCTATCTGGGCTACGCCACGGTGCTCGCGGCGTTGGGCGTGGTCAGATCCTTCGCCATCGCACCGCTGCTGATCGAGCGCGGGTTTCCTGCCGAGTTCGTCGATCCATGGCCCGAGCTGGTGGGGCTCTGGACGCTCCTAGCAGGCGTCGCGATCGGCCTCGCCCTCGCCCGCTACATCACTATCCGCCGCGGCGTTCCCACGAACGCGTTCCTAGAAGCAGCCGGCGCACGCGTTGCCGTTCCGTCCGTCGCGCTCGCGCTCATCGGCATCGCCGCGCCGCTCTCGGATGAACGCTTTGTAGGGATCGCCATCGCCACGGTGCTCGCCGGGTCGATCGCGGCGGGGCTGGTGATCGCCGTGCGCGCTCAGGTCGTATGGCGGACCGCTCTCCTGTTGGCCGCCCTCACGACGGCCGCATGGGCCTGGCCACTCGGCTTCTCACAGGTCCAGATCGCGATCGAGGCGGGCCATGGGCTCGCGGAGATCCTGCCGGTGGTGGTCCCACTCGCGGAGGCCGCGCTGATCGTCCTGGCCGCGCTGATCTTCCATCTCGCCCGCGCTATGCGCCATTCGCTTCCGACCTGAGCTGCGCCCCTCGCCGGCCGTGCGCTCGCTCAGGCTGGTTTGACTTCGCCAGGATCGGGTGTGGACTGAGCGAGTGGACGCTCTCGCGTTCAGCGTCGTCATCCGGTGGCTGCACGTCGCGGCCATGGCCGTCGCATTCGGTGGGGCCGGGCTCATGACACTGCTCGCGACAGCGCGGCCCGACCCTCGCGCGCCGGACCTGTCGCGTGTCGCGGCCACCTACGAGCGCGCGTTCTGGGCCGCCGCAGGTGTCCTGGTCATGACGGGTGTCGGGAACCTCGGAGCTTTCGGTGGGCAACTGCCGTCTCGAGACTCGGAGTGGGGCGTCACGCTGCTAGCGAAGCTGGGGCTCGTCGTCGCGTTGATGCTGATCTCGGTGCCGCGCACCCTCGTGGTCGCGCAGCTTGCCGCGCGGGCGGATGGCGGCTCGGTACGCACTGCTCCCCTGCTCGCGCGGCTCTACCTCGCGACGCTAGGTGGCCTCATCGCCATCTCGGCGCTCGCGGTATGGCTCTCGCACGGATGAAGACGCAACAGCCCGATCTCGACCGGCTAGTGGTGTGGGCGCTCGCGACGTTCCATGCCTCCCTGTTCATGCTGGTCGCGCTCCTCTTCCTCCACTGGCAGGACGTGCTTCGGAACATCCTTCCCACCCTCAATACCGCGGTGGGACTCGGCCTCTTCGTGCTCCTGTGGGCGATCACCTGGTGGACGACGCGGCGCGCCGTCGCTGTCATGGAGGACGACAGCGACATCGTCCGGCGGGCCGCCCGCTGGGGCGGCGTGAACGGCGTGCTCTTCCTGGCCATCGCGATCGCACTCGGTGCAGTGGGCCTAGCTGTGACCGAACCCAGCGCGCGGTCGTTCCAGCTGTTGGGGGGCGTCGCCTTCTTCCTGACCGTCGGCTCGCTATTCGCCTTCGCTATCGGAGCCGTGGTCGGGTCCGTGCTCGGCCTCATTGACCTCGCTCTGCTTCGGGTGGCGCGCGGGCTTGCGTTCGGCGCCACCGGCCCGCGGCTCACTAACGAGATGCGACCGGATGGGCCACCGGAATAGCTTCGGCCCGTGAGGCGTTGGGTCGCCGACGTGCTCGTGGCGGTCGGTCGCAACCCGCGCAGGTCAGTCCCGTTCGTCGCGGCTGTGGCAGTGCTGACCGTGGCCTTCTACGTGACGCCGGGTGCGCGACGTCCAGGTCTGCCATACGACCTACTGCTGTTCGGGCTCCTTGCGCCGGTCGGGTGGGTCTTGGTATGGGCCAGCGTGTCGTCGTGGCGACTCGGTCTCGCGACGTACCTCCTGCCCGGGATCCTCACGTTGGTCCTACTCGCTGCGCCGGAGGGCCTCGACTACTTCCCCGACCACGTGAATGACGCGGACTCGATGTTCTGGAAGGTGTTCGTGCCGGTCATGTGCTGGCCACTGGTGGCCTTCGGGATGCTCGGCGCACTCGGGATCGTCTTCTACTGACGGCCTCAGACGAACGCGATGAGCCTCGCCGCCGCGACGACGGCGATCCAACTGACGATCGCGAGCCCGCCAGTCACTCTCGCCGCAACGGGCGGAGTCGGCGCATCAGCCCACGCATCGACGTGTCGTCGAACGCCAAGGTGGAAGCCGAGCGTGTTCCCGACGAGGAGACCCAGTAGGACGATCTTCGCCTGGAACGCCGGGTTGGCGGCCATCGTGGTCGCCTCCGCGGCGAACATCGGGAGCCCGGTCGTGAACGCCACCACTGCCGCGATCAGGAGGACCGGCTCCGTGAACCGCAGGAGTGGCCTGAGGCCGAGGCGCGTCCAGCCTAAGAGACGCACGTCGAGCGTCAGCCCCGTACCCACGAGCACCGCCATCGCGACGAGATGCGCTGTCTGTAGGACTGCGTAGAGCGGAGCGGATGAGCGCACGAGCTCGGCGAGACCGCTGTTCTCGAGGAGCTCGAGGCCGCTCAACTAGGTCGTCGCCGCCAGAACGCGAGCCCGGCCCCGAGGCCGAGTAGCGCGGCGAGGCCTGCTGCTCCCAGCAACAGCGCGAGGGTGCGGTCGTCCGCACGCTCGCGCGTCGCGATCTCGACAGGTGCGGCCGTCGTGACGGCCACTGGTGTTGGACTGACCCCGGCGAACTGTGTCGCGGTCGGAGGTGGCGATGGTGAGGGGAGCGCGCAACCGTCCACCTCGCGTTGGATCACTCCGTTCCGGACAAGGCGCTCCGTCGCCGAGAGCCGCAAGAGCTGCACCCTCAGCTCTCCGGTGCTGCACTCGCGGAACACGATCGCCCCGACCGTGTCCCCCTGTCCAGGGCGCTCCGCAAGCCGCGCGGCGTCGCTGGTCATCGGCGGAGGGAGGAGAAGCGTGAGCACACCCGAGCCGGTGGCCTGGATGGGCTGCGTGCGCTCGACCACCTCGCGTCCGCCCAACCGCGAGTACGAGCCGGCGTCAAGCTCGAAGAGGTCCTTGGGAGCCGCCGTCGGAGATGAGGGCTCGATGTTGATCAGCGCGTGCGGGAGGTTCCAGGTCGCGGTGGTGACAACGCCCTCGACGTAAAGCGGCTGGCTCCTGTCGTACCGCCCGCCGAACCCGTGGTGCGCCTCAGCCGTTGTCGGGACGGCCGACATCACCGTCAGCGTCATGACACCGATCCACCGCACGGCGACGGCCGGCCTTCGCGGTAGCGCCATCACCGCGCATTGTCCCGCTTAGCGTCGTCGCGGCCACGCGACGATGAAACCCGTGACCGCCATGAGTCCCAGCATGCCTGCCCAGATGAACGCGACCGTGGCGATGGTCCCGAGCGCTGCAGACGCGAGCCCCAAGACGAGCAGGCCGGCGGACGCCGCGAAACCTCGGTTTGCGGTCAGCCGCCAAGTCAGCCAAGCCGCGCCCAGTGTCGCGAGCACCGTGATCCCGATCGGAGCCCAGGGCGTCACCTCGCCGAGTCTGATCCGCGCCGACGGGTTCCGGACAGTCACCGGCCCTCGCTCCGGGCGTGGAGCGAGGGCCGGCAGGACGCAGTGGGACTCTGTGAGCGCTACGCGGTGGCGCCTGCCATCTCGCGGGTCTTCTTGCTCCCGCCCGACGCGGCGTCGCACACGGTCTCCGTGACCAGCCGGGTGACGACGTAAGGATCCATGTTCGCGTTGGGACGACGGTCCTCGAGGTAGCCCTTCTTGTCCTTGGCGACCTGCCATGGGATCCGGACCGACGCACCGCGGTGCGACACGCCGGAGGTGAACTCCTTGTACGAGGCTGTCTCGTGCAGTCCGGTGAGACGCTCCTCGATCGCGAAGCCGTAGTTCGCAATGTGCAGATCGTGCCGGCCCTTGAGGGCCTCGATGGCGGCCATGATCGGCTCGTAGCTGTCGCGCATCTGCTTCGTCGAGAAGTTGGTGTGGGCGCCGGCGCCGTTCCAGTCCCCGCGGACCGGCTTGGGGTACAGCGTCGCGGAGACGCCGAACGGCTCACCCGCGCGGTAGAGGAGCCACCGGGCCAGCCAGAGCTGGTCCGCGATCTGCGGCGGGTTCAGTGGGCCGACCTGGAACTCCCACTGCCCGGGCATGACCTCGGCGTTGATACCCGAGATCTTGATGCCCGCCTTGAGGCAGAGCTCCAGGTGCGCCTCGACGACCTCGCGCCCGAACACCTCGTCGGCACCCACGCCGCAGTAGTAGCCGCCCTGCGGCGGCGGGAAGCCACCGTCGGGGAATCCGAGTGGGCGCGCGCCCTTGAAGAACGTGTACTCCTGCTCGATGCCGAACCAGATGTCGAAGTCGGCGTACTTCTTCGCCATCTCGGCGCAAGCGCGCCGCGTGTTGGAGGGGTGGGGCTCGCCGCTCACGAGCATGACCTCGCACAGCACCAGCTTGTCGTCGCCGCCGCGGATCGGGTCCGGGCGCACGTCGATCGGCTGGAGGACGCAGTCGGAGCGGTCCCCCGTCGCCTGCTGGGTGCTCGACCCGTCGAAGCCCCAGATCGGCGGCTCCTCGCCCTTCGGGACGATCTTGGTCTTGGAACGCAGCTTCTTGGTCGGCTCGGTGCCGTCGATCCAGATGTACTCCGCCCGGTAATCGCTCAAGTCGATCCCCTCCTAAGTGCGGTCTTGGCTGCCTAGTCTCCGTCGAATGTGTAGCTGACGCTCTGGTCGCGAAGCCACGCCTCGAGCTCGTCCTGCAATGGATCGAGCGGGAGCCGGGACCACTTGGAAACGCGGCGTGTGCGCGGCGGCTCCGGGAGCGGTCGCTTCGCCCAGTGCTGGCCCAGGATCGCACGCCGCGATGCTGGGAGTGGAGCGCTCACGTCCATGGCATGCACCTCCTCGGACATCTACGCCGCTGTGGAGCAACGCTCGCGCCAGGAGCGCGGCCGGACAACACGGGGACGGTCGCGGGAGGGTCGTGGATCGGTAGCGGCCCCAAGACCGAACTTCAACGCGCGCGGCACCGAATGCCCCTGTTCGATGCCGAGGGCTGACCAATAGCGTCGGATCAGCGCCTATACCGCGTGGGAGGACTCGAATTGGAAGCCATCAGCTCCGGCGATACCGCCTGGCTGCTCCTGTCAGCAGCGCTCGTGATGCTCATGACGCCGGCCCTCGGGTTCTTCTACGGGGGACTCGTGCGGCGCAAGAACGTCCTCGCGACGATCATGCACAGCTTCTTCATCCTCTGCCTGATCTCCATCCAGTGGGTCCTATGGGGATACACGCTCGCCTTCGGACCCGATCAGGGCGGGCTCATCGGTGGCCTGGACTTCCTCGCGATGAGCGGCGTAGGCAGCGAGCCGATCGCGCTCGCGCCGACCGTCCCGCACCAGGCCTTCATGGTCTTCCAGATGATGTTCGCGATCATCACGCCGGCCCTGATCACCGGCGCGTTCGCCGAGCGCAAGCGCTTCAAGGCCTTCGTCGTGTTCACGCTCCTCTGGGCCACGCTCGTGTACGACCCGGTCGCGCACTGGGT
>CAZTAI010000107.1:0-6390 GCA_964611555.1 uncultured Chloroflexota bacterium
AGACCGAGACCGAGATCGCGAGCGCGGACGGCGAGACGCGCAAGGCGCTCCTCCGCCTCCACGACGGTCACCACGTCGAGACCGTCCTCATGCCGCACCACGGCGCGCGGAACTCCGCGTGCATCTCGACGCAGGCCGGCTGCCCGATGGCCTGCGCCTTCTGCGCGACCGGAGAGATGGGGCTCATCCGCGACCTCACGGCCGGCGAGATCGTCGATCAGGTCCGGCACTGGCAGCGCGAGCTGCGGGCGAAGAACGACCGCGTCTCTCACATCGTCTTCATGGGGATGGGGGAGCCGCTCAACAACTACGGGCCGACGATGGCCGCGATCCGCATGCTGGCCGACCCCGAGCTCTTCGGGATCAGCCCGCGGCGCATCACGGTGTCCACGTGCGGGATCGTCCCCAAGATGGACGCGCTGGCGGAAGAGGACATGCCGCTCAACCTCGCGGTCTCGCTGCACGCCGCCGACGACCGCACGCGCGCGGCGATCATGCCGGTCAACCGGAAGTGGGGCGTCGACGACGTGCTCGACGCGTCGGCGCGCTACGTCGAGCGCACCAAGAGGCGGCTCACCTTCGAGTACATCCTGCTGAGCGGCGTGAACGACTCGCCGGAGGACGCCGACCGGCTGGGACGGCGGATCTCGGCGCGAGGGCGGACCGCGATGTACCACGTGAATCTGATCCCGGTGAACCCTGGCCCCGGCGGCTTCAAGCGGCCGGCGCCGGAGCGGATGGAGCGATTCGCGGAGGTCCTGGGGCAGCACGGCGTCGCGGCGACCGTGCGCATCAGCAAGGGGCAGGACATCAAGGCCGGTTGCGGTCAGCTGAAGGTCGCGGAGGGCCGCGCCGCGCCTACCCCGCTACGCCTCGGGCCGCGGTCCTAGCGGGCGCGTGCCTTCTTGGCCTTCTTCTCGGCCATGCGCGCGGGCTTGGTGAGGGTGCGGCGGCAGCGCGTGCACACGCGCATCTTGGTGCCGTCCACGATCACCGACTGGAGGTTCACGTCGAACCGCCGGTGCGTGTGGACCTTGGAGTGGCTGACGTTGGATCCGTACGCGGCTTGCTTGCCGCAGATCTCGCAGGCGCGTGCCATGACGGTGATGTCTCCTTTGGGGGCGGATCGCCGTGCTAGGGTCCGACGATCGTAGCACGGTGGGACGGCCGCGCCCTACTCGATGTGATCGAAGCAGCGGCGGCGCGGCTTCAGCGCGAGACCGCCGAGGTCGACGCGCTCAACGTGTATCCGCTTCCCGATGGCGACACCGGCCGGAACATGTATCAGACGATCGTGGCCGCGCTCGTGCGCGCCCGGGAGGCCGGCCCGAGCGTTCGCGAGGTGAGCGCGGCGCTGGCGCAGGGCGCGCTCATGGGCGCGCGTGGCAACAGCGGTGTGATCCTGTCGCAGATCATGCGCGGCTTCCGCGAGGCCTTCGCCGAGTCCGACACCGCCGGGGGCAAGGAGCTGCGCGACGCGCTCGCGCGCGCGAGGGCCAACGCCTTCAGCGCCGTCGACCGCCCGGCCGACGGCACGATGCTCTCGCTCTGCGCGGCGGTCGACGAGCACCTGGCCGAGTCCGATGACATCACCGCTGTACTGCTGACATCGCTCGAGGCGGGGGCGGAGTCACTGCGCCGCACGATGGAGGACAACCCGCTCAATCGCGCCGCCGGCGTGGTGGACGCGGGCGCGTATGGGATCTGGCTGTTGCTGCTTGGCGCGCTCGAGCGGGTGGACAGGCGCGCCGCGGCACGCGTGGCGATGCCGGTCCTGCGACGTCCCGGCTCGGAGCGCGTTGCGGCCGGCCCCTCATCCAGCGAAGTCGCCTCCTGGACCGGCGGCCACTGCGTCCAGTACCTGGTCGCCTCGCCCACGCGGAAGCCGGAGGACCTACGCCGTGAGATGGTCGAGGCCGGAGCCGACAGCGTGCTCGTGGTCGGTGACAGCGACCTCATCAAGGTGCACGCGCACGCGGCGCGACCCGAGACGATCACCGCCATCGGCGAGTCAGCGGGCACGCTCGAGGACGTTCTGATCGAAGACTTCGACAGCATGGTGGCCGAGCACGAGCGCTCGACCGGGATCGTCCTCCGATCGCCCCCGCGGCCGCTCGCGGCAGTGGCGGTCGTCCCCGGCGACGGGTTCGCCGAGATCGTCCGCTCCTTCTACATGACCCCGCTGCTTGGTGGCGCCACGATGAACCCGTCGGTGGGCGAGATGGTCGAAGCGATCCGGGCCGCGAACGCGGAGACCGTGGTGGTCCTGCCCAACGACCGCAACGTCATCCTCGCCGCGCGCGAGGCCGCAAAGGTCGCCGGACCGCTTGTCGAGCTGGTGGAGACGACGAGCGTGGCGCAGGGCATGGCGGCGCTGGTCCCGTTCGACCCGATGGCCGGGGTGAGCGGCGGATCCACGCGCAAGGACGTGGCGAGCGTCGTCCGCGACATGCGCGAGGCGGCGCGCGACGCGCACGGGATCGAGGTCACGTACGCCACGCGGGACTCGACCATCGATGAGGTGGCGGTGGCGCGCGGCGACGCGATCGGGCTCGTCGATGGCCGCCTGGTCGTCCGGTCGGCCGATGCTCTCGACGCGCTCGAGCGCGCGGCGCGCCGGCTCCTCGAGCTGCCCGGTCCTGGCGACGGCGGGCAGTTCCGGCCCGAGATCGTCGCGCTCTACACCGGCGCTGACGTGAGCGACGACGAGGCCGAGGCCGCGGCCGAGCGGCTGCGCCAGACGCTCCCCGGCGCGGAGGTGGAGGTCCGCCGTGGCGGTCAGCCGCACTACCCGTTCATCGTCCAAGCCGAATAGCCCGCTGGCCGAGCCCGTCCGCCGCCTGCGCGGCGTGGGGCCGGAGGCCGTCGTGCACCTCGAGCGCCTCGGCATCCGGAGCATCGGCGATCTGCTCTGGCATCTGCCGATCCGCTATGAGGACTTCTCGAAGATCAGGCCACTCCGCTCTCTGGTCCCGGATCAGAAGCAGACGGCCATCGCGACCCTCGGACGGATCGGCCAGCGCCGGACCGCGCGCGGCCTCGTGCTGACGGAAGCGGAGCTCTTCGAGGAGGACGGTCGTCCCTCGCAGGTGAAGGCGGCGTGGTTCGGCCGGTCCTTCGTGAAGCAGACCTACCCGGAAGGTCAGAAGGTCCGCATCTCCGGCGATGTGAAGTGGGTCGGTCGCGGCCTCCAGTTCACGCAGCCGAAGATGGAGCCCGCCGACCGCGAGGCGGTGCACACGGCGCGGATCGTCCCGGTCTACCGGCTGACCGAGGGTCTCAAGGAAGGCCAGCTGCGACGCTGGCTGAACACCGCGGTCGAGGGCGGTCGCGACCGGAGCGGCGCTCTGGTCACCAGCCCGCTCGTGGACCAGGTCCCTGAGCCTCTGCCGCCTGGGATCGTGTCCCGTTACGAGCTGCCGGTGGCCGCGGAGGCGCTGCGGCAGGTCCACTTCCCCGGGGATCCGATCAAGCTGTTCCACGCGCGGCGCCGCCTGGCGTTCGAAGAGCTGCTGGTGCTCCAGCTCGCGACAGCGCAGAAGCGGGCGCGCTGGATCGCGACGGCAGAGGCCGTTGCGCTCGCTGCACCGGATGATCAGGTCGCCGACTGGATCTCCGCGCTGCCCTTCGAGCTCACGGACGCGCAGCGGCGGTCGTTCGACCAGGTGCGCGGCGACCTCGGCCGCTCCATCCCGATGACGCGGCTCCTGCAGGGCGACGTCGGATCGGGCAAGACCGTCGTCGCCGCACTCGCGATGCGCATCGCCGTCGCCTCCGGTGCGCAGGCGGCGCTCATGGCCCCGACCGAGCTGCTCGCCGAGCAGCACTCCCGCACGCTCAGAGCGTTCTTCAGCGAGCCGGGCGCACCGAGCGTCGAGATGCTGACCTCGAGCGTCACCGGTGAGCGCCGCGTGAGGCTGCTGGACGACCTGGCGCGTCAGCGCGTCGACGTCGTGGTCGGCACGCACGCGCTCCTGGAAGAGGGCGTTGACTTCGCGCGGCTCGGCCTCGCGGTGGTGGACGAGCAGCACCGCTTCGGGGTGAAGCAGCGCGCCAGGCTCCGGGAGAAGGGCGTTGTCCCGCACGTCCTACTGACCACGGCCACACCCATCCCCCAGACCCTGTGGCAAGTGATCCACCGTGACCTCGATGTGTCGACCATCGACGAGCTTCCGGTGGGGCGTCAGGAGATCAGGACCGAGGTCCGAACGCCGGACGCCCTGTCGCGGATCTGGCCGTGGGTCCGCGAGCGGGTCGCCCTCGGCGAGCAGGCTTTCGTGGTCTGCCCGCGGATCGATCCGTCGGAGGACGTCCCCGCGGAGGCCGGAGTCCTCTTCGACCCGGGTGAGAGCGGGACGGTGCCGAGCGCCGTGGCGACGGAACAGGAGCTGCGGACGGGAGCTCTGCGGGGGCTCCGCATCGCGCTCGTCCATGGGCGGATCCCGCAGCGGGAGCGCGACGCCGTCATGGCGCGCTTCCGCGAGGGCCAGATCGACGTGCTGGTGGCCACCACGGTCATCGAGGTCGGCATCGACATTCCGAACGCGACGGTGATGGTCATCCTAGGCGCCGAGCGCTTCGGACTGGCCCAGCTCCATCAGCTCCGCGGGCGCATCGGCCGGGGCGAGAAGCGGTCATTCTGCGTGCTCGTCAGTCCGGCGACCGACTCGGACCGCCTCGCGGCCATGACCGAGCGCAAGCGCCTTGCCGACGGGAGCGAGGCGATCCTCGACGGATTCGACCTCGCCAAGCGCGATCTACAGATCCGCGGACCGGGCCAGTTCCTGGGCCAGGAGCAGAGCGGCTTCGTCGATCAGCTTCGGATCGTCGACATGACCGACATCGATCCGCGTCTCCTTGAGGACACCACCGCCGAGGCCGATCGCATCATCGCGATGGACCCGGAGCTCGAGCGAGCGGAGCACAGCGGACTTCGCGACGCGGTCGACGACCTCTGGCAGCGGTACGCGTACGCATGAGGGTGGTCGCCGGTGAGGCCAAGGGCCGGCGTCTCGTGTCCCCGCCCGCGTCCATCACGCGCGCGGCCACCGGGCGGATCCGCATGAGCCTCTTCGGGATCCTCGAGCCGCGCCTTGAGGAAGCCGCGATCCTCGATCTCTTCGCGGGCGCCGGCACCATCGGGATCGAGGCGCTCTCGCGGGGCGCGGCGCACGTGACCTTCGTCGAGCGGGACCGCGCCGCGCTCCGCGCGCTGCGCGAGAACGTCAGCACGACCGGTTTCGAAGAGCGCGCGACCGTCGTCCCGCAGGACGTGCGCGTGTTCCTGGACCGTGGCGCGGGCGGCGCCTTCGACCTCGTGTTCTGCGATCCACCGTTCGCCGACGTGGACGCGCTGTCGGCGACGCTCGCCCACCCGGGCCTCGCCAGTGCGCTCGCCCCGGACGCGCTCGTCGTCTATCGCATCCTGCGCAAGCATCCCGCGGCCGTCCCGCCCGCCGCGACGGTGGAGCGCACGAAGGAGATCGGCGAGGAGTCGCTCGTGTTCCTGCGGTACGCTACCGCCGCTTCCACGGAGGAAAAGGCATAACGGTGGACATCCAGTTCCTGGTCGAGCGCCTCGAGTCCCTCATCGTCGGCGCCCGCAAGGTGCCCATGACGAACCAGATCGTGCTCGAACAGTCCGCTCTCCTAGACCTGATCGATCAGCTGCGGCTCGCGATCCCCGAAGAGGTGCGGCAGGCACGCCGGATCAACCAGGAGAGCGATCGCGTGATCGCGCACGGGCGCGAGGAGGCGGAGCGCATCATCGCGGCCGCGCAGGAGCAGGCGGCACTGCTGCTTCAAGACTCGGCCATCCTCAGGGAGGCCGAGATGCGTGCGGAAGGGATCAAGGAGAAGGCCGAGCAGCGCGCCGAGGAGACCATGCGTGGCGCGGACCGCTACGCCGGCGATGTGCTGCTGCGCCTGGAGGGCGACCTGGACAAGACGCTCTCCATCGTCAAGAAGAGCCTCGAGGTGCTGGAGGAGCGAAGAGCCGCGACCGCGGAGGCTTGACCCGTGAAGGTCAGCGTCGCGCCCCTCCTCAAGCAGGTCGTAGGTCATCGTGTCGACCATCACCTCGCCGAAGGCCCGCCCATCGATCCGCGCGGCGAGAGCGCGGGCCTGATCGATGCCGGCATCACCGCCTTCGAGGCGGAGGTGCGCGCGACGCACACCGATCCGGGCGCGTATCTCGAGGGCGAGGTGGAGGCGACGATCGCGGCCGAGTGCGCTCGGTGCCTCCGACCGATCACGACCCCAGTGACGGCGCAGTTCGCCGAGCAGTACTACGCCACCATCCACGTCGACTCTGGTGATGTCATGCCGCAGGCACCAGGTGACTCGAAGACGATCGGCACCGACTTCATGATCGACCTCACGCCGCTGATC
>CAZTAI010000108.1:0-6334 GCA_964611555.1 uncultured Chloroflexota bacterium
CTCGCGGTCGCGCACGGCGGCGACGTGACCGTCGAGAGCGCTCCCGGCCACGGAAGTACGTTCCGGCTGATCCTGCCGGCGGCCTAGAGGCTCTTCTCCGCGCGCCGCAGGAGCAGCGCGTTGGTCACGACCGTGATCGACGACGCCGACATGGCGAGCGCGCCGAACTCGGGACGGAGCAACAGGCCGAAAGCCGGGTAGAGCGCACCGGCGGCGATGGGAATAGCGACGAGGTTGTAGATCGCCGCCCAGAACAGGTTCTGCTTCATCTTGCGCACGGTCGCCTTGGACAGGCGGATGGCGGAGAGGACATCGGCCGGGTCGCTACGCATGAGCACGAGGTCGCCCGTCTCTACCGCCACATCGGTGCCCGCGCCGATGGCGATGCCGAGATCGGCCTGCGCGAGCGCCGGAGCGTCGTTCACGCCGTCGCCCACCATCGCGACGAACTTCCCCTCGCCCTGCAGCCGCTTCACCTCGTCCGCCTTGTGCTCGGGGAGCACCTCCGCGAGGACGCGCTCGACGCCGAGAGTCCGCGCGATCGCCTCCGCGGTCTGCCTGTTGTCGCCCGTGAGCATCGCGACCTCGACACCCATCGCCCGAAGCCCTTCGACCGCCCGTTTGGCGCTGGCGCGTGGCGTGTCCTGGACCGCGACGACACCCGCGACACGACCGTCGATCGCCACGATCGTGAGCGTCTTACCTTCTCCGAGCAGGCGATCGACGTCTTCAGCGACCGGTGCCAGGTCGATCCGCTCCTCCTCCATGAGCCGGCGTGTACCGACGAGCACGTCACGGCCGTCAACTCGGGCTCGCACCCCCCTGCCGCCGAGGGCCTCGAAGGCTTCGATCGCGCCAGGCGCCTCGATCCCTCGACTCCGTGCCTCTGCAAGGATCGCCTCCGCGAGCGGGTGTCCGGACCGCGCCTCGGCACCCGCCTCGAGGCGGAGCAGCTCTGCTTCGGACATGGGGTCGACGGCACGGACGTCGGTGACGCGCGGCTTCCCCTCGGTGAGCGTGCCGGTCTTGTCGAAGACGACCACCTGGATCCGCGACGCGAGCTCGAGGCTGGCCGCCTCTTTGAATAGGATCCCGTGACGCGCGCCCATGTCCGTCGCGACCATGACCGCCGTCGGCGTAGCGAGCCCGAGCGCGTCCGGGCAGGCAATGACAACGGTCGTGACCGCGAGGGTGAGCGCGAAGAGGAGCGGCTCACGCGCGACGAACAGCCAGAAGACGAGCGTGAGGAGCCCGGCCGACACCGCAACGATGACCAACCAGTGCGCGGCGCGGTCGGCGATGCGCTGGGCGGGGGCCTTCGAGGACTGCGCCGTCTCGACCATCCGCGCGATCCGCGCCAGCGCGGTGTCGGCGCCGACCTTCGTCGCCCGGTAGCGGATGGAGCCCATGCCGTTCACGGTGCCGGCGACGACCTCGTCGCCCTGGCTCTTCTCGACCGGGATCGACTCCCCCGTGACCATCGACTCGTCGATCGAGGACTGGCCGTCGATGACCTCGCCGTCCACCGCGACGCGCTCGCCGGGGCGCAGGACCAGCGTCTCCCCCACGCGGACGTCCGACACGGACACGCGCACGACCGAGCCGTCGCGCTCGACGCTCGCCTCCGCGGGCGTGAGCTCGAGGAGCTTGCGCACGGCATCGCTCGAGCCGCGCCGGGCGCGCATCTCCATCCAGTGCCCGAACAGGAGGAAGACCGCGAGCATGACCGCCGCCTCGTAGAAGGTCTCGCCTCCGACCGTGAGCGTGAGTCCGACGCTGAAGAGGTACGAGACGAGGATGCCGAGCGAGACGAGGACGCTCATGTTCAGCACGCGGGTCCGGATGGAACGCCACGCGCCTAGGTGGAAGACCGACGACGCCCACAGCGCGACCGGAGTCGCGAAGACGAACATCGCCCAGTTGCGCTCGATCGGCAGCGGGATCTCGCGGCCGAGCAGAAGCGTCCCGAGGGGCGAGATGGCGACGACCGGAATGGCGAGCGCTAGCGAGACGAGGAAGCGGCGCTTCATGTCCGCCTCCATCGACGCGGCCATCCGCGGGTCGGACATGTCGTGGCCCATCGCCTCGTGCCCGCCGTGAGCCGCGGTCTTCGCCGCGGCTTCGTGCACGTGCTCGTGCGAGCTCACCTGCGCCTGCGGGAGAGGGACCGGGTTCGCGTCGTAGTTGCAGGCTTCGATGCGCTGGCGCAGCTCCGCGACGTTCGTCATGCCGGGATGGACCGCCACGTGCGCGACCATGCGGTCCGCGTCAACGCGCGCATCCACAACGTGCGGGAAGCGTCGGATGACCGTGGCGAGATCGGCCTCGCAGCAGGGGCAGAAGACACGGTCGATAGGGACTGTGAGGGTCTCAGTGCCGGACATCGCATGCCCGCCACGCGAGGAAGTCACGGCAAGTTTGGGATCGGGTCCACCGCGCGCGCGTTCATGACCGTAGTGAAGTGGACGTGCGGTCCGGTGGACCAGCCGGTCGAGCCGATGAAGGCGATGGCCTGGCCGGCGGTCACCATCTGGCCGACCTTCACGATCGGCGGCCTCTCGTCGTTGAGGTGGGCGTACAGGGTCGCGAAGGCATTGCCGTGGGCGATGATCACGATCGTCGCGGTATCGCCGTACGCCAGGAACGGCTTGCCGGCCACGACCACCTGGCCCCTGGCGGTCGCTCGTACCGCTGTGTACAGCGGCGCGGCGATGTCGACGCCGTTGTGGAACCCGCCCCAACGCGGCCCGAAAGGGGACGTGATCCGGCCGCCGTCCAGCGGCCAGTTCGCGAGCCGCTCGGTGAAGGGTCCGAGCTGGGAGCTCGGTGCCGTGCTGACGGCGAGCTGGGCGTAGGCCGCTTCCCTCTGGTGTAGCTCCGCGTCGAAGCCCGATCCAGCCGAGGCGTCGCCCGTCGCGACGAGGGCCGCGGGCACCGGAGCCGGGCTTGCCGTCTGCTCCGGTGCCAGCGCTTGGCGCGCGGTGGGACCGCATGCGAGCGAGACCACCGAGCCCGCGAGCAGGCTCGCGAAGCGCCTTCTAGTGACCGTGGCTGCCGTGCTCGTGCTCGCCGGGTGAGCCGCTGGCCTCCCAGGCCGAGACCTTCGCGGTGAACTTGCCGGGATCCTTGTCGAACGCCTTCTTGCAGCCGGGGCCGCAGAACCCATACGTCTTCCCGAGCAGCTCGCTCGTGAGGCCACTCGCGCGCTGCGTGTCGATGTCCACGATCATGTCGCAGACGGGATCGAGGATCTTCGCCATCGTCGGCACCTCTTCCTTCTTCTGTTCGTGCGACGCGGACGCGCTCGGCGTCGTCGCCTCGGCGACCTCGCAGATCCCCGGATCGGCGTGGGGCGCCTTCGCCGCGTCGCGCTCGGCGTCGAGCGTCGCGACCACCTCGGGATGCGCGTCGCTCAGGCAGCAGCGGCATGAGACGTACCACTTCCTCATGCCCGCGTCGATGACCGGCGTTTCCGGGCCAGTGCTGGAATGCGTCTCGGTCACACTCGCCTCCCCTATTTACGCGTGAGCTCGAAGAGATCGCCGAGCTCGCGGACCATGTCGTCCGAGCGGCCCTCGGTGAAGCCGCTCGGGACACAGGTCGTCAGGTGGCTGCGGAGGAGCTCCGACTCGAAGCGCTTCAGCGCGCGTTCCACCGCGAACGTCTGCTTGATCACGTCGACGCAGTACGTTCCCTCCTCGACCATCTTCCGCACCCCGCGGATGTGTCCTTCGATCGAGGCCAGTCGCGAGTCGAGAGAGCTGTTGTCCCTGATCATGGCCTCTCCTTCCTCAGTCGATCTTCGCGGTGCGCAGGCGCAGCGAGTTCGTGACGACGGTGACCGATGAGATCGCCATGGCCGCTGCCGCCAGCACCGGCGAGAGCAGCACACCCGTGAACGGGTACAGCACGCCGGCCGCGAGCGGGATGAGCGCGACGTTGTAGAAGAAGGCCCAGAACAGGTTCTGCTTGATCGTCGCGAGCGTCTTGCGCGAGAGTCGCAGCGCGCGCGGCACGCCGCGCGGATCGCCGCCGACCAGCACGATGCCGCCGGAGGCGATCGCGACATCGGTCCCGCCGCCCATCGCGATGCCGAGGTCGGCCTGCGCCAGTGCCGGCGCGTCGTTGACGCCGTCTCCGACCATGGCGACCCGCCGCCCGCCCGCCTGGATGCGCCGCACGATCTCGGCCTTCTCGGCGGGGCGGACCTGGCCCATCGCCTCGTCGATGCCGACCTGATCGGCGACAGCCTGTGCCGTGCGCTGAGTGTCGCCCGAGATGAGAAGCGTCTTCAGGCCCATGCGCTTGAGCTGCGCGACGGCATCAGCGGCGGCGGCCTTCGGCACGTCGGCCAGCGCCAGGATCGCTCCGGGCTTCCCGTCGATGGTCACCAGGAGCGGCGTCTTGCCCTCGCCGGCGTGTCGCTCCAGCACCTGGCGAGGCGCTTCCTGCCAGCCGTGCTCGACCACGAAGCCGAGATTCCCGACGCGCACGTCATGGCCCTCCACGACCGCGTGGATCCCTTCGCCAGGCGTGTAGTCGAAGCTGCTCGGCTCGGCGAGGGTCAGCCCTCGCTCCTGGGCGGCCTCGACGACCGCGGCCGCCAGCGGGTGCTCGGACGCGCGCTCCGCGCTCGCGGCCAGGCGGAGCACCTCGTCGTCGCCGAAGTCCGCACACCCGAGGAAGTCCGTGACCCGCGGCCGCCCGACCGTCAGCGTGCCGGTCTTGTCGAAAGCCACCACGCGCACCGCCTGCGCCTCCTCCAGCGCCTGCGCGTTGCGGATGAGGATGCCGCGCGAGGCGCCGCGCCCCGTGCCGACCATGATCGCCGTCGGCGTCGCGAGCCCGAGCGCGCAGGGGCACGCGATGATCAGCACCGCGATGAAAGCGGTGATCGCGAGCGTGAGCGACGGCTGCGGCCCGAACACGAGCCAGATCAGGAACGTGACGGTCGCGATGGCGAACACGACCGGGACGAAGACCGCCGCGACCTGATCCACCAGCCGCTGGATGGGTGCCTTCGAGGCCTGCGCCTCCTCGACCATGCGCACGATCTGCGCGAGCAGGGTGTCCTTCCCGACCTTCGTGGCCCGGAAGCGGAACGTGCCGGTGCCGTTCAGGGTGCCGCCGGCGACGTCGTCGCCGGGGCCCTTCTCCACCGGCACGGACTCGCCGGTCATCATCGATTCGTCGATGGACGAGCGTCCGGAGAGGATCACGCCGTCCGTCGCGACGGTCTCGCCGGGCCGCACGATCACGACGTCGCCCGCGGCGAGCAGGTCGATCGGGATCTCCTCCTCTAGACCACCCGGCCGCCGGACGCGAGCGGTCTTCGCGCCGAGTGCCAGCAGCGCGCGGATGGCGTCGCCCGTGCGCGCTCGCGCTCGCGCCTCGAGGTAGCGGCCGAGGAGCACGAGGCCGACGATGACCGCGGCGACTTCGTAGTAGAGCGGCTGGCCCAGGCCCGCATCGATGAGGATGTCGGGGAAGAAGGTCGCGAAGACCGAGAAGCCGTACGCCGCGGTGGTCCCGACGACGATGAGCGTGTTCATGTTCGTTGTGCGGTGGCGCGCGGCGGACCAAGCGATGCGATAGAAGGGCGCCGCACCCCAGAGTTGTACCGGCGTGGCGAGCAGGAACATCACGTACGGCCGCCAGACCTGCTGGTGCAGGTCGTGCCACACGAGGTCGCCCATCGCGAGGATCATCGTCGCGGCGCCGAGCGCGAGTGAGACGACGAGCCGGCGCCGGAGTGTCCCCAGCTGCTTCAGGCGAAGCTCGCGCTCGCGCTCCTCCTCGGCGCCGCGCTCGCGCTCGTCCTCCGAGATCGGCAGGGCGCCGTAGCCGGCACGCTCGACCGCGCGGACGAGCGCGGACATGTCGGACTTCGCGGGGTCGTAGCGGACGCTCGCGCGCTCCGTCGCGAGGTTGACGTCCGCGGTCTCCACGCCCGGCACAGCGGAGAGCGCGCTCTCCACGGACATGACGCACGAGGCGCAGGTCATCCCGGTGACGACGAGGTCTCGCTTCGTCGGCCCGGTCTGCTCCGGCGCCTTGACCGGCGCCTCGCGGATCTCGGTAGTGGCCACCCTTATGCCGGCGGGTAGCCGGCCGCCCCTAAGACTTTGCGGACGACGCGGTCCTCGGCCGATCCGCGAACGCGGACCGTCTTCGCGTCCACATCCACGTCTGTCGACTCCACACCCTCAACGGGCTCGAGCGCGTCGCCGATCGTGGCCGCGCAGCCGGCGCAATGGATGGCCGGCACCTTGTACGTGAGCTCTGCCATGCCTACCTCCTCGACCCCCTCCCAGGGGGGATGGGTCAAGGATAC
>CAZTAI010000109.1:0-4621 GCA_964611555.1 uncultured Chloroflexota bacterium
ACGATCAGCGCGCCGATGATCGAGCCGATCAGACCGGCGGCCGAGAAGTCGAGCGACCCGCCGAAGACGAGCGCGGCAAGCGTTCCGCCCACCAGTGAGCCGACTATGCCGAGCACCATCGTGCCGAGCCAGCCCATGCTGTCGCTGCCCGGCATGATCCAGCGCGCGATGAAGCCGGCGATGAGTCCCATGATGAGAAAGCCGATCAGGCCCACGGGGGACCTCCTTGACGCGGTATTTGACCAGACACCATGCAGCCACCGTGCCGCGCTTCCCGCGGGTGGCGCCAGCGGACATCGCTCGGTAGGCTGGACGGAGCCCCTGACCAGCGCCGTGGCGCGAGTACACGCCCTCCGCCGGTCGGTCAGGAACGAGATCGACCGAAGGAGGCATCCACATGGACGCACCTCGCACGCTGCCCGAGACGCCCAAGACCGAGGACCTGACCGTCTTCCTCGTGCTCTCGCTCCCGATCTTCGCCGTGACGTTCGCGATCATCGTGTTGATCCTGCAGCTGGGCCCTCGCTAGGGCTCAGTCGCCTCGCACGCGGCGGCGGATCGCCGTCTGCATCTCGCGCTTCGCATCGCGCTCCTTGATCGTCTGGCGCTTCTCGTACTGCCGCTTGCCGCGGGCAAGGCCGAGCTCGACCTTGGCCTTGCCCGCCTTTATGTAGAGGCGGAGCGGCACCAGCGTGTAGCCGCGCTGCGACACGGCCCCCGCCAGCTCGCCGATCTGGCCGCGGTGCAGCAGCAGCTTCCGCGGGCGCATCGGATCGTCAGGCTCGAAGGACGAGGCCTGCGGCCAGCGCGCGATGCGCACGTTCCGGAGCGAGGCCTGGCCGGCGTCGATGCGCGCGTAGCCATCGCGAATGTCCACGCGACCATCGCGGACGGACTTGATCTCGCTCCCGGTCAGGGCGATGCCGGCCTCGAAGCGCTCGTCGATGTGGTAGTTGAAGAACGCGCGACGGTTGTCGGCGATGGTCTTGGTGCGCTCCTCGCCATCGTCCGCCGGCGCCTGGCCGCGCTCCTTGGTCTTCGGCATCGGCCGAGGTTAAGGCCATATCGGTCGCGAAAAGAAAGAGCCGCGGCATCTCTGCCGCGGCTCTCTCACAGGGGTCACCAGTGACCCGTTAGGTCGCGTTCACCTCAGTTGACAAGGAGTCTCTGAAGTGCGTCGCCTTGGGTCATTGGATTCCCACTGGCATCCGGCACTTCACATCACCTCCTTCCTTACGAAATGCATCCTCCCACGCGCCCGGGGGCAGCGTCAATGCGGATAAGACGACAGAGCGAGGCCGAAGGCGCTAGAGGGCCCCGCCGACCGCGCGAAGGGTCAGGGCTCGAGCTGGATGGAGTTGCTGGAGGCGGGCGCGTGCGAGGCGGCGTCGGCGATGGTCAGCGCCGCGAACGCGACGCTGAGCGCCAGGACGAGTGCCGCGAGGAGCCCCGTCGAGAGCCGGCCGGTCATGGCAGGTACGGAAGCGGGTCGACCGCTCGCCCGTTCACGATCGTCATGAAGTGGACGTGCGGGCCGGTCGTCCAGCCCGTCATGCCGATGTAGCCGATCAGCGTTCCCGCTGTGATCCGCTGCCCCACCCGCACGGTCGGGCCCGGGTTGTCGGCCATGTGGCCGTAGAGCGTCGAGAAGTTGGACCCGTGCGCGATGATCACGACCGTCGCGGTGTCCCCGTACGCGAGGTACGGCTTGCCGACGGTGACGACCGTCCCTGCCGCACCGGCGCGGATGGGCGCATACATGGGGCTCGCGATGTCGAGGCCGTTGTGGAAGCCGCCCCAGCGGGACCCGAACCTCGAGGTGACGACCGGGCGCGAGACCGGCCAGACATTCATCCGTCCGGTGAAGACCGCGAGACCACTGCGGGCCGCGAGCTCGGCGGCGAGCGCTGCGTATGCCGCTTCGGTCTGCTCGAGCTGGCGGTTGTACTTGGCGGCCTCGGAGTTGGCCTGCTGCTGCGCTCCGACCGCGGCGCCCTTGTTCACCTGGGCGTCGCGCCTGAGAGTGGCCTGCGTGCTGATGGAGGCCCTCATCTCGGCGACGATGCGCTCGTAGTCAGACTTCTTCGTCGCGAGCGCGCCGCGCTGCTTGGTGATCTGCTCCTTGAGGCCGACGATCTCCTGTTCCTTCTGCGCGACCGTCGCCTGCTTCGCGGTGGTCGAGGCCTTGAGCGTGCGGATGTCGCTGACGAGCCGCTGGTCCTGCCGGTTGATCAGGACCATCGCCTGGACCCGGTCAGCGAACTGGGTGATCGATCCTGACGACAGCAGCATCTCGAGCGGGCTGATCTGCGCCTGCAGGTACGTGGTGCGCATGTGAGCCGCGTAGAGCTCCTGGCGCTTGGTGAGCTGATGGTCGTTGGCGGCGGCCTCGGCCCGCAGTGAGTCGATGAGCGTCGCCGTCTCGGTCAGCTGGAACCCGACCAGCGCCAGCTGCTCCTCGGCGATCTCGATCTCGATCTTGAGGGAGTCCGCCTCGGTCTGAGCGTTGGCCTGCTGCGCGGCGAGCGTGCCGATCCGGGTGTTCGCGGCGTTCACCGCCGCCTGGAACTTGCCGGCCTCCTGCTTGTAGCGCTCGGCGGTCTGGCGGGATACCTGGATCGCGCGCTCGAGCTCCTGCTTCTCGCGGGCGAGCTGCGCCAGGCGGTCCTCGTCGGGGTCGGCCGAAGCCGGGGCGACCTGAACGACGAAAAGCGACACAGCCGCAAGCGCGACGACGAGCGTCCGCCAGCGGCGGCCCCCACCTCCCCGGACGTTCCGGGGAGTTCCCATAGCCGGCGCATGGTCGCACCCGAAGTCGGGTGCGGTCAAGCGGCGGGCCGCTTCAGGGACCAGGTGCTTGCTCACTTGGCCAGGTGGGTCCGGACGGAGATCGTCGCGCCACCAGCACCCACCAGCAGGGCGAACCCGAGGACCCCGGCGGCCAGCTGGGCGATGAAGTTCTGGCCCAGGGAGACCGGGAGGATGTCCAGGAACCCGATGAGGGCATTGGTGACCGGACCGGCTGCGGCCGTCAGGCCGACGAGCGCGACCGCGGCGCCGAAGGCGCCGACCAGCATCCCCTCGAGGATGAACGGCCAGCGGACGAACCAGTCCGTCGCACCGACGAGCTTCATGATCTCGATCTCGTCTCTCCGTGCGTGAACGGCGATGCGGATGGTGTTCACGATCACGAACAGAGCGACCAGCAGCATCATCCCGAGGACGGCGAATCCGCCGAACGACAGGACGCGCGTGATGGTCAACAGCTTGTCGACGACCTGTGGGTTGTCGACGACCTCGGTCACGACGCCGCTGCCGATCTCGGCCCGCAGCTCGTCCGCGACGCGCACGCTCTCCTGCGCGCTCGCCAGCTTGACCTCGAGCGATGCCGGGAGCGGGTTGATGCCGATGTCCTCGACCGGCCCCAGGTCGGCACGCTGCTCGCTCAGCTCATGGAAGCGCTGGAGCGCCTCGTCCTTGCTGACGTAGACGACGGACGACACGGCGGGGTCCTGCTCGATGCGGCCCTTGAGGTCCAGGACCTGCGAGACGGTCGCCTCGTCCGAGAGGTAGCTAACGATCTCGACCTTGGACTCGAGCAGCGAGACCGCGGACTGAAGCCCGCGGTCGGCGATCAGGAAGAACGCGAAGAGCAGGAGCATCAGGGCGACCGTGAACGTCGAGGCGACGCTCATCACCGGGTTACGCCAGAAGCCCTGCCAGGCGGCATTGATGATGTAGGTGAAGCGGGTCATGCCGCGTACAGCCCCTCGCGCTCGTCCCGGATGACCCGTCCGTGATCGAGGTGGATCACACGGCGGCGGAGGGCGTTGACGATCTCGGCGTTGTGCGTCGCGACCAAGACGGTCGTGCCGATCTCGTTGACGCGGACGAGGAGCTTGATGATCTCCCAGGTCGTGACCGGGTCGAGGTTCCCAGTGGGCTCGTCGGCGACGAGGATCTTCGGTCGCATGACGAGCGCGCGGGCGATCGCGGTGCGCTGCTGCTCTCCGCCCGAGAGCTCACGCGGGAAGTGGCGCCGGCGCTGCGTGAGGCCAACGAGTGCGAGTGCGCGCTCGGTCTCCTCGCGCGCCTCGCGGCGACCGTGACCGGTCACCACGAGCGCGAAGGCGACATTCTCGTAGACGGTCCTGGTCTGAAGGAGCTTGAAGTCCTGGAAGACGATGCTGACCTTGCGACGAAGGTGCGGGACGTGGCCCTGTCGCATCCGTCCGACGTCCTGCCCGTCGACCACGACGCGACCGGTGGTCGCGAGCTCCTCGCGGATGAGCAGTCGGTTGAGCGTGGACTTGCCGGCGCCCGAGGATCCAACGACGAACGCGAAATCGCCCGCCTCGACGTGGAGGTCCACGTCGCGCAGCGCGTAGGTGCCGTTGGGATAGCGCTTGCTGACGTCCTCGAGCGAGATCAAAAGGCGATCTGACCCTTCCCCTTAGCGAGATCGTGCGTTCGCGGGCCTTCATCGTTCGGTCGCAGCCCGACCGTATCAGCCGGCCTGCGGAGAGGACAACGGGAACAGGCCGGAATTGGTACTTCGCGACCCGGTCGATAGCCCGAACGTACGCCCACCGGTACGACCAGCCCCTCCCTAGGCTTTGTA
>CAZTAI010000109.1:4721-6327 GCA_964611555.1 uncultured Chloroflexota bacterium
CCTAGGCTTTGTAACGGCAGGAGGGCGGCCGTCCCTAGCCCTTGATGGCGGGCTCCGTCTGCGAGGCCCGGGCCGAGCCGAAGCTCGCGATCGAGGAGATATTCGCGTCTCCCGTCGCCATGACCTTCACTCCCTGGGTAGCGCGGGAGAGGGCGCGGATCTGATCGAGCGGCACCCGGATCACTACGCCGGTCGTGGTGATGAGCAGCACCTCCTGGGTGGCCTCGTCGACCACCTGGACAGCGGACACGTCGCCGGTCTTCGTCGAGAGCGCGGCCAGGATGACACCCTGGCCGCCGCGGCCCTGGGTCGGGAACTCCTCGACGTCCGTGCGCTTGCCGAACCCGTGCTCCGTGACGGAGAGCAGCTGCGTCTTCGGACGCACGATGCCCATGCCGATGACGCGGTCGCCCTTGCCAAGACGGATGCCGGTGACGCCCTGCGTCTGCCGGCCCATCGGGCGCGCATCGGTCGCCTTGAAGACGATGCCCTTGCCCTTCTTCGTGGCGAGGAGGATCCGGTCCTTGTCCGTGCACGAGGCGACCCAGGCGAGCTCGTCGCCCTTCCGGAGCTGGATAGCGATGAGCCCGGCGCGCCGGACATTCTTGTACTCCGCGATCGGGGTCTTCTTCACGTGGCCGCGGCGCGTGGCCATGACCAGATGCTGGGCGTTCGAGGTGTCCCGCAGCGCGACCAGGGCAGATACGCGCTCTCCGCTCTGCATGGCCTCGAGCAGGTTCTGGATCGGCGTTCCCTTCGCGGTGCGGCTCGCGTCCGGCAACTCGTGGACCTTGAGCGCGAAGACGCGTCCGCGGTCGGTGAAGACGTAGAGCCGCTCGTGCGTCCTGGTGACCAAGAGGTGCTCGACATCGTCCTCGTCGCGGGTCGCCATCCCGATCACGCCGCGGCCGCCGCGGTGCTGCGCCCGGTACGTGGAGAGTGGCATCCGCTTCACGTAGTTGCGGCTGGACACGGTGATGACGACGTCCTCGTCCGCGACGAGGTCCTCGTCGGACATCTCGCGCACGACATCGTCGACGATCTTGGTACGGCGGTCGTCGCCGAAGGTCTGCGACACCTCGTCGAGGTCGGCCTTGATGAGCGTGAGGACCTTCCGCGGGCTGGCCAGGAGCGACTCGAGCTCCGCGATGAGCTTGATGGTGGCCTCGTACTCCTCCTCGATCCTCGCGCGCTCCAGGCCCGTCAGGCGGCGCAGCTGCATGTCGAGGATGGCGCGGGCCTGCGCCTCGGAGAGTCCGAACTTCGTCTGCAGTGATGCGAGCGCCGTGTCCGGCGACTTGCTGGCGCGGATCGTCTTCACGATCTCGTCGATGTGGTCGAGAGCGATCTTGAATCCTTCGAGGATGTGGGCCCGGTCGCGTGCCTTCGCCAGGTCGAACTCCGTGCGGCGCTTGATGACCTCGCGGCGGAACTCGATGTGGTGCTGGAGGATCTCCTTGAGGGCGAGCGTCCGCGGCTGCTGGTCGACCAGCGCGAGCATGTTGAAGTTGAAGGCCGACTGCATCGCGGTGTGCTTGTACAGGCTGTTCAGGACGCGGCCGGGGTCATCGTCCCGCTTGATCTCGATGACCACCCGCATGCCCTC
>CAZTAI010000110.1:0-2780 GCA_964611555.1 uncultured Chloroflexota bacterium
ACGACGCTGCCCTCGCGCACGACGACCTCGCCGGCGATCACGCGCACCTGGATCGGCCCGACGGCCGAGCGCGCCGCGTCCTGTGCGGCGATCGTCGTGGCCGGATCCGGCACCTCGTTGGCCTTGACGTGCTGCGGGACCAGCGCGGTCGCCACGCGACGCTGCTGATCCGTCCATGAGGTCGGCCAGGCTTTGAGCATCTCGTCGATGGCCTGCTGGACTTGCTCCTCGCGGAGGCTCTGGGCGTAAATGTTCTGAAGGGCACGCTCCATCTCGCGCCCGGTCGCGTCCCAGTCAGGGGGCGGCATGTCCACGATGTCGACGGCGATGGGCTCGGCGACTGCTGTCTCCGTGAATCGCAGAACGCGGACGATGCGCTCGTCGCGCGACAGGGTCTGGTCCGCGCGTGCAGCCGTTATCGCCGTGATGGTCGCCGCGAGCTTCCCCGTCTCCGCCACCGCGACGGCGGGCTCGCGCCTGTATATCGGCGCGACGGCACCGGCCGAACGCTCGCGCTCGGCATCGGTGAGCGAGCCTGAGATGAACGCGACCGAGCGGGGTGCGCGGACGCTGCGCTCGGAGACCGCGCCAACGTCGTACTCGACCGTCGCCGGGGGCGCGACCAGCATCGCGAAGGCCGTCGCGAGTCCGACCACGAGCACGAACGCGCCGGTGCGCATGCGGGGCTCGCGGCGTAGCGCCGTGGCGAGCGGGCGCAGCAGATTCGACGGGAAGCTGTCACGGCGGAGCGAGATCATCTCGGTGGCTCCGTCTGCTCGTGCTTCTCGTACGCCTTGACGATGCGCGCGACCAGCTCGTGGCGGACGACGTCGCGCTCGTCGAAGTCGACGAAGGCCACGCCCTCGACGCCATCGAGCACCTTGCGCGCGGTGAGGAGGCCCGATGGCTGACCGGCGAGCAGGTCGATCTGGGTGACGTCGCCGGTCACCACCGCCTGAGATCCGTATCCGAGCCGGGTGAGGAACATCTTCATCTGAGCAGGCGTCGTGTTCTGAGCCTCATCGAGAATGATGAACGCTTCCGAAAGCGTACGGCCGCGCATGAAGGCCAAGGGGGCGATCTCGATCTCTCCACGTTCCATGGCTCGGGCCGTGCGCTCGGCCGGCATCATGTCGAAGAGCGCGTCGTACAGCGGCCGGAGATACGGGTCGATCTTCTCGCGCATGTCACCCGGAAGGAACCCGAGCCGCTCCCCTGCTTCTACCGCAGGCCGCGTGAGGATCAGGCGCTTGACCTTGCCATCACGCAGTGCGGCGACCCCCATGGCAACCGCCAGGAATGACTTTCCCGTGCCCGCGACACCTATGGCGAACACCAGATCGTTCCGCTTGATCGCCTCGACGTACTTGCGCTGGTTCTCGGACTGAGGCCGGATGCGCCTGCCACCTGTGGTCGTGACGATGTGCTCGCGCATCTCCTCCGGCGACGGCAACCGCGCGTGCTTGGCGTCACCGATGAGGCGCTCCAGAGCAGGCTTGCGCAGGCTCTCGTCGCGACCGGAGAGGCCACGCATCGCCGTTACGAGCTCGCTCACGCGGGTGACCGCGCTCTGGTCGCCACTGATGCGCAGCTCGGCCCCGCGCGAGATGAGCTTGACCCCGAACTCGCGCTCGATCCGGTCGATGTTCTTCTCGTTCGGGCCGGCCACGAACATCATCTCGTCTTGGTCGGGGATGAGGATCGTGATCTCGTGCGCGGCTGCCATCAGCCGGACCCCTTCAGCAGACCGCTGACCACTTCGCCAACGGTCTTCCCGTCCGCGCGCCCGCGCACCTGGGGCATGACCTTCTGCATGACCTTGCCCTGATCGGTAGGCGACGACGCGCCGCTCTCGGCTATCGCCGCGCGCGCCAGCTCGGTGATCTCTTCGCGCGACAGCTGCTGAGGCAGGTATGACTCGATCACGGCGAGCTCCGCCTTCTCCTTGTTGACCAGATCCTCGCGGCCCGCCTTGCCGAACGCCTCGATCGACTCGCGGCGCATCTTCGCCTGCTTGCCGAGGATCCCTGTCGTCTCTTCGTCAGTCAGCTCGCGGCGTCGCGCGACCTCGTCGTTGTGGAGCGCGGACAGCGCGAAGCGCAGCGTGTCGCGCCTTATGGCGTCCTGCGCCTTCGCGGCCGTGCGCATGTCGCTCTCGAGCCGCGTCTTGAGGGTGCCGGGAGCCTCTCGGCTAGCGCTTACGGCGCTTGGCTTCCTTCCGCTTGCGCTTGGCCGCGGGCCGCTCGTAGTACTCGCGCCGGCGGGCCTCCGCGAGGATGCCGGCCTGCTGGATCTTCTTGTTGAAGCGCCGGAGGGCGGCCTCGAAGGACTCGCCGTCGCCAATTACGACTTCGGTCATTCGATCGTGATCACCCGCCCTTTCGGTCCTATCGGACATGGGAACGGCGGCCTCTAGGAGCCGCCGGCCTGTGCCGAATTGTAGGAGCGAAGCGTCTGGAGCGGCTCGATAAGGTCGTGCGTCTATTTATCATGCCCACCAGCCTGCCAACCGAGCCCGCCGCCGGCCGCACAACGAGATCGACCGAGTATTCGCCCGTGGACCTTCCGGCCGTCGTCGCGGCGTACCTGCTCGGCTCGATCTCCTTCCCCTGGCTGGTGGGCTGGTGGCACGGTCTGGACCTACGGCGGGTCGGGTCTCGGAAGCTGGGCGGCTCGAACCTCGCCGCGATCCTCGGCGTGCGCTGGGGCGCGATCGGCGGTGGGCTCGACGCGCTGAAGGGGGCCCTGGTGGTCCTCGCAGCGGGGGCGCTCGGACTGCC
>CAZTAI010000110.1:2880-6247 GCA_964611555.1 uncultured Chloroflexota bacterium
GCTATCTGGGAGATCGACGGCGTTACGCCGACGGTGATCGCTGGTCTCGTCATCTTCGCGCTGATCCTCATCCGCCGACTGACCGCAGAGCTGAGTGCGGATCTCGCTACACGCGCGCCGCTCTCGCGCATCCTGCTGAACCGGGCGCTGTTCGACCGCAGCGAACTGCAGGAGCGCGGCACCATCCCGATCTGATCATCTCGCTAGACGACTCTCCCATGACTGGACCCGTCGGCTTCATGCGTCGCGTCGTTGAAGCAGCTGCAGGGTTCCAGCGCTAACGGCCGCCGACAGCGTCAGGAAAAGAAGGGTCTCCGTCCATTGGAAGCGCCAGTAGCGGTCGGCCGGCTGATAGCGGATCCTCTGGTAGACATCGTTCTCGGCGAGGTACGACAGCAGGTCGCGGCCGAATGGACCGCTCCCAGGCCCGGGCCGATAAGCATCCATGAGCCCACGGACCCGCGCGGGTGCCACCACGTTCCCGGCACCGTCGATGTGGTCAGACCCGATCATCCAGGCGCCTTCGGGCGCCTGGAACTCCATGGCGGCCGTGTCACTTGAAGTAATGACCACGACAGGCGGTTCGTAGTTCGGCCTCAGGATGAACTGCACGCCGAGATGGATCGCAGCGAAGACAAGCAGCCCTGCGAGCATCCCCCCGAGGATCCGGCGTGAGAGCGTCCCCGCGAACGCGGCCACCGCGATCGCGAAGATCACGTATGAGACGAAGACGGGTCCCTCGAGATTGAAATTCACATAGGCGTCAGTACGAGATCCACTGATCGTGAACGCGCTTCCCCCGGCCAGGGCGACGATCGCTCCCGCCAGTGCCGCGAACAGAAGAACACCGCCGAGCTTGACGCCGGCCCAGCGCAGGCGCGTGATGCCCTGCGTCCAGACGAGGCGATGCGTCCCGCGTTCGAACTCACGCGCGAACAGGGGACCGCCAACGAACGAACCAACGAGCGCCGGCAGAAAGAGGAGCGCGATGATGAGCCAGCGGAAGGGCTGCAGGCGCTCGCCGGCTTGGACGGCCAAGGTCACGCAGTTGCTGTTCGTGTTCGGCAAGGGTTGGCAGGTGTCGACGCCGAGCTCGGCACGTGTCCGCACGGCGAGGTCAGCGCCGTAGAAGAGCGTGGCCGCGATCAACGCGGCTCCGATGAGCATGCCGAGGACCTCAAAACGGTGCTGCCGCCAGACGAGCCAGGTCATGACAGTGCTCCAGTGCCCGCGGAGCGCAGGTATGCGAGCACGATCTCCTCGAGGGTCGCGGTACGCGTCACCGTGCCGGCCTGCTCATCGAAGGGCCGAGCGCCCTCTGCGATGCCTCGGACGATCCAGGTCGACTGGCGCTCGGCGCGTCGCTCATCGACTACCTCCCAAGGCGGATCGAAGGCCACGCGCTCGCGCGAGCCGGAGACGAACACGTGCTGCGAAACGACCTCACCGATGTCGCCGGCGAGGCGGATCTGTCCGTCCAGGAGGATCACGAGGTAGTCGCAGACGCGCTCCACGTCGGCCAGCGCGTTGGCCGACATGACCACCGTCGTCTCGCCATCGGCCACGGCACCCATGAGCTCTTCGAGCAACTCCAACCGCGCGAGTGGATCGAGGTTCGCGACGGGCTCATCCAGGAGCAGGAGCTCCGGCCGCTTCCCTATCGCGAGGGCGAGTGCCACCTGCGCGCGCTGGCCGGTCGAGAGGCGGCGGATGCGCGCATCGAGCGGGAGCCGGAAGCGCTTGACGCGCGCGATGGCGTACTCGTGATCCCACCGCCGGTTCAGCCGGCGAGCGAGCTCAAGGCTCTCGGCGACGGTGAAGTCGCCGTAGAGAGGACGGTCCTGGGCGATGAAGCCGACCCGCTCGGTCACCTCGGCGGCGTCGGCGCTAGGCGACCGGCCCAGAACGCTGATCGAACCGGATGTCGGATAGCGAAGTCCGATCGCGAGCTGCAGCAGCGTTGTCTTGCCGGCGCCGTTGGGCCCAACCAGGCCGACGACCTTGTGAGCCGGCAGGCTGAGGTCGCAGTCGCGCAGCGCGCGAAAGCTCCCGAACAGCTTGTTGAGACCGGTGGCTTCAAGTACGGCGGGCATGAGACGACTCCTTCTCGTACGCGGCCCGAAGGGCCAGCGTGAACAGCGCGACCACGCTCTCGCGATCAAGACGTAGGGAAACGGCCTGCTGGATCCAGCGATCGATACCCCGGCGCAGTGGTGCGCCCACGGTGCTCTCGACGGGGGCGGGCGCGTCCTGGGCGACAAAGGTCCCAGCGCCGGGACGGCTTCTGACGAAGCCTTCGCTCTCGAGCTCGCGATAGGCCTTGAGCACGGTGTTGGGATTGATCGCCAGCTCCTCCACGACCTCGCGGGCCGTGGGAAGCCGGTCTCCCGGTCGGAGCATCCCGTACCGGACCGCGTGCTTCACCTGCTGGACGAGCTGCAAGTAGGTAGGAACGCCGGAGACTGGGTCGAGGTAGAACGCGAGACTGGCTATTCCACTACTCCACTAGTGGAATAGTGCAACGTGAGCGAAATGTCAAGCCAGGGATCAGGCCGTGGCTGGTCGGCCTCCCGCTTCGCTCTGGGTCAGGATCAGGGCTACGGCGGCGATCGCCGCTGTCTCGCTCCGAAGGTTGCGGGGGCCGAGCGTCACGATCGCCGCGCCGCGGTCACGAGCGTGAGATATCTCATCCTCCGTCAGGCCGCCTTCAGGACCGACGACGAGCGATAACGCGCCGGGCTGGCTCGGAAGCGCGTGGGTGAGCAGGCGTTCGCGCTCCCCCTCCCAGGCCACGATAAATGGTGCATCGAGGACATCGAAGAGGCCAGTCCACTCGACGAGGGCTGCGATCTCCGGCACCCGTCCGCGGCGCGCCGTCTCGGCCGACTCGCGGGCGATGCGCTCCCAGCGCTTGCGCTTCGCGTCTGACAGGTCGCGCACGACGCTCCGCTCGCTGGTGAACGGCACGATGCGCGAGACGCCCAGCTGCGTGACTGCCTCGATGATCTCCTCGCTCCGGTCGCCGCGAAGCAGTGGCAGCGCGAGCGTCAGTGCCAGTGTCGGCTCGGCGGTGTTCGGCTTGCGTGAGATGACCGTGCCGGTGACTTCATCGGCGGCCACTCGGTCCAACCGGACATCGAGATCCTGGCCCGCTGCCACCAGGACCACCCGGTCCCCGGGTGCGAGACGCAGCACGGTCGAGACCTGGCGTGCCTGATCGGCGCGGAGGACAGCAGCGTCGCCGGTGATCGCGTCGTGCACGACGAAGAAGCGGTGCGCCTGACCCTTCATGCGAGATCCAGGCGGACCCAGTCGTCGTGCTGGTCGCGGCCGACGAGCTTGAGCCCAGTAGCGGCGAAGGCATCGA
>CAZTAI010000111.1:0-6128 GCA_964611555.1 uncultured Chloroflexota bacterium
GACGAGATCGAGAAGGCGCACGGGGACGTCTTCAACGTGCTGCTGCAGGTCCTCGACGACGGGCGTCTGACCGACGGGCACGGCCGCACGGTCGACTTCAAGAACACCGTGATCATCATGACCAGCAACGTCGGCTCGACCTTCATGAGCGAGCCCGGCCAGGACGAGGATCACGTCCGCAAGCAGGTGATGGACGCGCTTCGCGGCCACTTCCGTCCCGAGTTCCTCAACCGCATCGACGAGATCGTGTTCTTCCGCCGTCTCACGGAGGATCAGCTCATGGACGTCGTGGACAAGGAGACGCACCTGCTCGCGCGCCGGCTGGCGGAGCGGAAGATCGGTCTGGACCTGTCGCCAGCCGCGAAGAAGCTCGTCGCCCGCGAGGGCTTCGACCCGGTGTACGGCGCGCGGCCCATCCGCCGCGCGATCCAGCGCCTGGTGCTCGACCCGCTCGCGCAGAAGGTGCTGTCCGGAGAGTTCGCCGAAGGCGACACGGTCTTCGTGGACGCTGGGAATGGAACGGTCACGTTCCTGAAGCAGGAGTACGCGAAGGACGAGCCGGAAGGGCGCGAGCCGGCAGGTACGAAGCGTCTGAACTGAGGCGTGGCCTTGCCGCGCTCCTAGTGGTCCTCGTCGTCGGGACGTCGTGCCTAGGCGGGGCATCGCGCGCGCCGAGCCCGGTCGGAACAGCGTCACCGTCGCCTCTTCAGCCCGGTGGATCGCTCGCGATCGCGAGCCCTACTGCCCTACCGACCGGACCTGCGCCGACCTCGGATCCACCCTGCCTGAAGTTCGGCACGGAAGAGCACGTCCGCGCCGCCATCGACGCGATCGACCCGGCGCGGCTCGACGGGCACATGCGAGAGCTCGCGTCCTTCGGCTCGCGTGACCCGAGGCACCCCGGGCACGCGCAGGCGATCGCATACATCAAGGAGCAGCTCGCGGCCGTGCCGACCGTCACCGTCAGCGAGCATCGCGTCGTGTATCAAGGGATCCCGCTCACGAACATCCTCGCGACGATCGAACCCGGGCGCCATGGCGACGTGGTCACCCACGACTGGGTGCTCGTGGGGGCGCATTACGACTCCATCGCGGTGCGAACGCCGGGCTGGCGGCCGGCTGCGGATCTGGCTCCCGGCGCGGATGACAACGCCACCGGAACGGCTGCGCTCCTCGAGTACGCGCGCGTGCTCGCATCCTCGCGCGCGTGCGTCCAGGGTCGGATCGTGCTCGCGTTCTTCGACGGCGAGGAGCTGTTCTTCAAAGGGAGCGCTGCATTTCTACAAACGCAGGAGAAGCCCTACCCCTTCGCGTACATGGTGAATATCGATATGGTCGGCTTCAATCCGATCGCCGACCGGCTCGACCTCATCTGGTACGGCCCGCAGTCGGATGAACTGCGGGACCGGGTCAAGGAAGTGAACGAGCGGTACGACATCGGCCTGCAGCTGGTGGAGGTCTTCGCCAACGACGGCAGCCGGTTCATCCTCGACTCGGCGCCGTTCGGTCTCGCCGGGATCCCCTCGATCACCCTCGCGGAGCGTTACGGCCTCGCCGACGCGACCTATCCGGGCAACCCGTTCTTCCACACCGTGAACGACACACCCGAAAACGTCACGAACCCCGGGTTGTGGCTGAAGGCCGCGAAGCTGACGCTCGCGACCGCTCTCGAACTAGCGCACTGGAAGCACTAGCGCAGTCCGGCCTCGTCCCAGCCGTCGGTCGTCGCGACGATGGTCACCGGGCCGTCGCCTTCGATGTTCACTCGCATCATCGCGCCGAACTTCCCGGTAGCCACCGGCAGGCCGGCGCCGCGGAGCGCACCACAGAACGCGTCGTATAGGCGCTGGCCTTTGTCGGGTCGTGCCGCGCGCGTGAAGTCCGGCCGGCGGCCGTGACGAACGTCGCCGTAGAGCGTGAACTGCGGCACGACCATGATCTCGCCGCCGCGATCGGCGACCGAGCGCGACATCTTGCCCTGGTCGTCCTCGAAGATCCGCAGGCCAGCTACCCGAACGGCGAGACGCTCGCCGTCCTCGGGCGCGTCATCCGCGCCGACACCGAGGAGGACCACGAGCCCGGCTCCGATCGCCGAGATGCGCTCGTCCCCGACGTCAACGCTCGCGGAGCGAACACGCTGGACGACCGCCCTCAGGGCTGGGTCACTCCAGCATCCAGGGGTTGTCGCCGCGGATCACCGCCTCGACCTCCTCGGCGGTGAGGTGGCCGGGCGTCCACACGAAGACGCTCTTATCAAGAGGCAGGCGCGTGATGTAAGTGACCTTCCCGAAGCGGTAGCCGTGCTGAAAGATGAACTGCTTTCCGTCGAGCTCTAGCGGCTGACGGCGGTCGGACGAGATCGCTGCTGGCACGGCGTCAGTATGCGAAAGGCGCTAGCGCGCTGCGCTGATGAGCCTTACCAGCCGCCCCAGCCCGTGTCACCCGGATCGGCGCTGGTCGCGCGCACCGACTTGGAGCCGAAACCGTGATCGCCCGGGTCCGCCGAGGCGACTGATGCGAAGGACAGCACCAGGACCGCGGCCATCGCGATCGAGACGAGCCACTGTCGGATGCGTGTCATCTGCGCTCCCCCTGCTTCCCGCGCCCGTTCAGCGCGGCTATCCTGCGGGGGAGTTTGGCGACCAGGCAGGCGGTTGCGCAAGCCTCGCGCCTGTCATTTCGGTCTCCGATCGAGTAGCGGAGGAGGCTCAGTGGCCGTACCGGCGCGAAGCCAGCAGGTCGAACGCCCGAAAGTGGCCTCCGCGCTCGGCGAGCGCGTCCGTGCAGCGCGCCACCAGCTTGGGTTAAGCCAGGCGCAGCTCGCCGGCGATGAGCTCACCAAAGGCTTCATCAGCCAACTCGAGTCCGGACTCGTCCGCCCGTCGATCCGCTCGCTGCAGGTGATCGCCGGGCGCCTCGGCAAGCCGCTCGACTACTTCATCGGCGACGAGCCACTTGCCGCAAACAAGCGCCTGGCCTTCCACAGGGTCGCCGCTGAGACGGCGGCCGAGCTGCGCGACTGGGATGAGGTCCGCAGGAACGCAGGGATCGCTCTCGAGCAAAGTCCTGACCCGATCGAACGCGCGCACGTCCTCCATCTCTTGGCGCGCGCTGAGGGCGCCGCCAGGAGCTACGAGCGGACCTTCGAGCTCGTTTCTGAAGCCCTGGCACTGGTAGAGGTTGCGGCCGACGCGTCGCTCGTCGCGCAGCTGCTTTACGTCCGCGGGACCGCCTACGGGCATCTGGGCCAGCTTGGGGCCGCGACCGAGGCTTTCGAGACCGCCCGCGACTTGCTCGAGAAACACGAGATCGCCGACCCGCGTCTCCGTTCGCGGATCGTCGCATCGCTTGCGACCGCCTACCGTCGTCTGAATCGAACGAGTAAGGCGATCAGCGCGTACCAGGATGCGCTCGCTGCCGCTTCACGCGGCTCGGAGCTCACCGGCGCTGCCCGGATCCTCATGGGGATCGCAGCCACTCACTACGACTCCGGCGAGCTTGACACGGCGATCGCGACCTACCGTCGCGCGCTTGAACTCTTCCAGCGCGTTGCGGACATCGACTTCGAGCTGAACGCAATGCAGTCGATCGCGACGGTGCAGTTAGAGAGCGGAGACGTTCAGGGCTCGAAGCCATCGGCCGAGCGGGCTATGAGCCGTGCGCTCGAGGTGGGCAATTCACATTGGGCGGCTGTCGCCGAGGTCATCCTCGCTCGGATCGCGTTGAAGGAGGGTCGGGCCGACGACGCCCTTCGCATGGCGAAGCACGCCGAGACCATCCTCCGCGACGCCGGCGACGAGATCCAGCGAGCCGACGCCCTTGGAGCGATCGGCGCGGCGCATGAGGCACTGAACAAGGCCGCAGAGGCCGACCGCGCCTACGGACGCTCCATCGACCTGTACACCTCGGTCGGCGACTTCGCCGACCGCTCGGGCATGGCCGCGGAATACGCGCGAGTGCTTCGCGCGCGCGGCGAGGTCGACAAGGCGTTCGAGATGCTCGAGCTCGCCAGGGGCACCGCCGCCCGCAGCTAGCCCCGGCCTCCTAGCATCCGGACATGCCGCGCGTCTCCATCACGTACGACAACGAGCAGGTCGCTGCGGTCCTCGAGGAGATCGGCGACCTCAGCGACCTCAAGGGCGAGAACCCGTTCCGCGCCGTCACCTTCCGCGCCGCGGCGCGCGCGATCCGCGATCTGCGCGAACCGCTACGCGAGATGCTCGATCAGAAGCGCCTCAACGAGATCCCCAAGGTCGGGCCTGCCATCGCGGAGGCCATCGAGCAGCTGCTCACGACCGGCATCGCCAAACGGCACGAGGAGCTGAAGTCACAGGTCGCGCCCGGGCTCCTGATGCTCCTCCGAGTGCCTGGCGTGGGGCCCGCGACAGCCCGGACCATCCACAAGGAGCTCGGCATCACGACCATCGACGAGCTGGAAGCAGCCGCGAAGACGGGCCGCCTGCGGACGCTTCCGAAGTTCCAGGCGCGGACCGAGGAGAACATCCTCAAGGCCATCGCGTCGCTCCGGCAGCGCACCGGGCGCGCTCTCGTCGTGGACGCGCGCGCCGCTGCGGACGGCATGGTGGCGTGGCTACGAGAGCGCTGTGATCTCGAGCAGATCGCGGTCGCCGGCAGCGTGCGACGCTGGCGGGAGACGATCGGCGACGTCGACATCGTCGTTGCCTCTGAGCTATCGGGGCCGATCATGGAGGCGTTCACTACGGCACCCGACGTCGAACGGGTGCTTGCGAAAGGCGACACGAAGTCCTCGGTCGTGGCGGAGCGAGGCCTGCAGATCGACCTGCGTGTGGTACCGGCGGCGTCGTTCGGTGCGGCGCTCGTCTACTTCACAGGGTCCAAGGAGCACAACGTCCATCTCCGCGGCCTTGCCCTCAAGAAGAAGCTGCTCCTCAACGAGTACGGGCTCTACCGGGCTGGAGAAGAGAACGTCGGGACGCCCCTCGCTTCACGCACCGAAGAAGAGGTCTATGCGGCTTTGGGGATGGACTGGATCCCGGCGGAGCTGCGCGAGGACCGGGGCGAGGTCGAGGCCGCGCTGGCGCACGAGCTGCCGGCGCTGGTGGAGCTCTCGGACATCAAGGGTGATCTTCACGCGCACACGAGCTGGTCCGATGGCCGAGACAGCGTGGCCGAGATGGCCGAGCGCGCCAGGGCCAAGGGCTACGAGTACTTGGCGCTCACGGACCACTCGGTCGCCCTCGGTATGACCAATGGGCTGACGGAGGATCGCATCAACGCGCGGAACGTCGAGATCGAGAAGGTCAACAAGCGCCTCGCGCCCTTCACCGTCCTGGTGGGTAGCGAGACGGACATCCGCGCGAACGGGAAGCTGGACTACGACGATCGAGTGCTCGCGATGTTCGAGGTCGTGACCGCATCGGTGCACTCGTCGTTCGCGCAAGCACGCGACGTCATGACGAAGCGGATCCTCGGTGCCATGGATCACCCGCGGGTGAACGCCATCTCGCACCCCACCGGCCGGCTGCTGGAGAAGCGCGACGCTTACGAGGTCGACCTCGAAGCGGTCATCAAGGCGGCGGTCAGGACCAAGACGCGCCTCGAGGTGAACGGCGGGCCGGAGCGCCTGGACCTCTCGGACGTCGCCGTGCGCCGCGCCATGGAGGTCGGCGCGATGCTCGTCTGCAACTCCGACGCGCACAGCGTCGAGGAGCTCGACCAGATGGAGTACGCGGTCGCGACCGCGCGGCGCGGCTGGGCGGTAAAGGGCTCGGTACAGAACACCATGTCATTGACAGAGCTGCGGAAGCATCTAAAGAAGGGATGAGAGACGAGCGGCTTTGCCGCGAGGAGCGAGACCGCAAGCAGCGGAGCGCGCGCTGCGCTTGGCGCAGCGCGAAGAGCAAGAAGGGATGAGGCGCCGTTTCGTGGTGCGCGGCGTCGTTCAGGGCGTGAACTTCCGGGCGACGGCCGCGGACCAGGCGCGACGACTCGGTCTAACGGGCCGGGTGTGGAATGCCGCCGACGGCTCGGTCGAGTGTGTTGCCGAGGGTGGGGCTGAGCCGCTGGAACGCTTCCGCGAGTGGCTCGGTCGCGGACCGCGGATCGCCGATGTGGAGCAGGTGGAGAGCGCGGACCTCGATGGAGAC
>CAZTAI010000112.1:0-6127 GCA_964611555.1 uncultured Chloroflexota bacterium
CCAACGAGCCGACGAAGTGGGACAACGGATTCCTGGACAACCTGTACAAGTACGATTGGGAGCTGACGACGAGCCCCGCCGGCGCGAAGCAGTGGAGACCCAAGAATGGCTCTGCCGCGGCCACCGTGCCGGATGCTCATGATCCGTCAAAGCGGCATGCGCCCATGATGCTGACGACGGACCTGGCGCTGAAGCTGGATCCGATCTACGGGCCGATCACGAGGCGCTTCCACGCGGATCTGGATCAGCTCGCGGACGCGTTCGCCAAGGCTTGGTACAAGCTGTTGCACCGCGACATGGGTCCCGCCTCGCGCTACCTCGGCCCCTGGGTCCCGGAGCCGCAGCTGTGGCAGGACCCAGTCCCCCAGGTCGACCATGAACTGATCGGGCAGGAGGACATCGCTGCCCTCAAGGGCAAGATCCTCGCATCGGGACTGTCCATCTCCCAGCTGATCTCCACCGCCTGGGCCTCGGCGGCCAGCTTCCGCGGCACCGACAAGCGTGGCGGCCCCAACGGGGCGCGCATCCGCCTCGCGCCGCTGAAGGACTGGGAAGTGAACGACCCGCCCGAGCTGGCCAAGGCGCTGCGGACCTTCGAGCGGATCCAGCGGGACTTCAACAGCTCACGGTCTGGTGGAACGAAGGTCTCGCTCGCCGACCTGATCGTCCTGGGCGGGTGCGCGGCCGTCGAGCGGGCGGCGAAGAACGCCGGGTACGACGTCGCGGTCCCGTTCGCGCCGGGGCGCACGGATGCCTCGCAGGACCAGACCGACGTGGAGTCGTTCGCCATGCTCGAGCCGGCGTTCGACGGGTTCCGCAACTATCTCCGAGCCGGAGAGATCTTGTCGCCGGAGACCCTGCTGCTGGAGCGGGCCACCATGTTGACGCTGACCGCTCCCCAGATGACGGTCCTGATCGGCGGCATGCGCGCCCTGAACGCCAACTTCCGGCGATCCCAACACGGCGTCTTCACCGACCGGCCCGAGACGCTGACAAATGACTTCTTCGTGAACCTGCTCGATATGAGCACGGAGTGGATGGCATCCGCCTCGTCCCCGGACGTGTACGAGGGGCGCGATCGTGGGACGGGCAAGGTCAAGTGGACCAGCACCGCCGTCGACCTCGTCTTCGGTCACAACTCCCAGCTCCGAGCCCTCGCGGAGGTCTACGCATGTGAGGACTCGAAGGAGAAGTTCGTGCGTGACTTTGTGGCTGCGTGGAACAAGGTGATGAGTCTCGATCGCTTCGACCTCGTCGCTCAGGGCCTGAGCCACCGCCCAAACCACTCAGCGATCCTGTAGCCTCGCGGAACTATGGCCGACTTCCGACCGGTCGAAGCGACCAAGGCTCGCATCCTCACCATCCGTCCCGCGGCTCCGGGGACCTCGCTCGACCACGCGAACACCGAGTGGGTGGAGATCCGCGTCGAGCTGAATAGCGACCTCGCCAACTGGCGGCTACAGCACCTGCGCGCGCTCTGGAAGGCCGAGGTCGCGAGGCCGATCGAGTGGGAGTGGGTCTACACGTTCGGGGCTCCGCACTTCGCGACCGCTGGTGAGGTCTACCGCATCCACTCGGGGTCGATGGTCCGCGCGGCGATGCATCCCGTCGGCGACGACCTCACGCCCGGCCGCAAGCACGTCTACGTCGCCGGCCCGGTCGCCGCGGCGCGGCTCTTCTGGCAGAAGGGCGACTACGTGCGCCTGGTGGACGCGTTCGGCACGGTGATCGACGAGGTCGTCGTCTGGCCACCACAGCCCAAGGCCGAGCCGCAGCCGGAGCGCGCCCGGACCTAGGCCGGGCGCACCTTCGCGGTCCGCTGCGCCATCTTGCGGATGTCGTTCTCGAGCACGGTCACGCCGATCCCCGGCTCGGTCGGCACGCGCATCGTTCCATCGGCCCGGACCTCGAACGGCTCGCCGATGATCTCGCGGTCGAAGTAGCGCGACGAAGCCGCGACGTCGCCGGGCAGGCTGAAGTTCGGCAGCGACGCCAGGTGGACGTTGTGGGCCCGCCCGATCCCCATCTCGAGCATTCCGCCGCACCAGACCGGAACTCCGCGGTCGCGGCAGACGTCGTGGATCCTGATGGCCTCGGCCAGCCCGCCGACCCGTCCGGACTTGATGTTGATGACCTTGGTCGCGCCGATCGCGATGGCCTTACGTGCGTCCTCGCCGTGCCGGATCGACTCATCCAGGCAGATCGGCGTCTGGATGCGCTTCTGGAGCTCGGCGTGGTCGATCATGTCGTCGTGTGAGAGCGGCTGCTCGATCATCGTCGGGCGCGTCGCATCGATGCGCTCGAAGACTGGGGCCTGATCGAGCGTGTAGGCGGAGTTCGCATCGAGCATGAAGGGGAGCTCGGGGTAGCGCGCCCTGACGGCCTCGGCGATCGCGACGTCCTGGCCCGGCTTGATCTTGAGCTTCACACGCTGGTAGCCGGCACGGAGCTCTTCATCGATCCGCTCCATCAGGACATCGAGCCCTGACTGCAGGCCGATCGCGACGCCGCACAGGATGCGGTCCCGCGTCCCACCGAGCATCTCCGCGAGAGGGATGCCGGCCCGCTTCGCCGCGGCGTCCCAGATGGCCATCTCGATCGCGGCCTTGGCCATGGGGTTCTCGCGGATGGTGCTGAGCGCCACCGATACGTCCCGTGGATGCGTGATCTCGAGCATCAGGAGGCGCGGCGCGATGATGTCCTCGATCAGGTGCCAGACGGTCGTGGGGGTCTCGCCCGAGTACCAGGGATCCTCGTTCGCGACGCTCTCGCCCCAGCCCGCCACGCCCTCGGCTTCGACTCGAACCAGCACCCGAGTGCCGTGCGTCTCCGTCGCCATGCTCGTGGTGTACGGCCGCTTCAGCGGAAGCTTCACGAGGAAGAGCTCGACGCGTTCGATCCTCACGGTGTCCCTCCCGTTGCCGCCGACTGCTTGAACAGCAGGTACGCGCCTCGCCCGGCCGCTCGGTCCCGCAGGAACTCGACACCGGCGTAGCCCCGCTGGAACGCGGGCTCGAGTGCCGCGCGTAGCGCCAGTCGCCACTCGAGCGCCAGCGCTAGGTCGCGGTGCTTCAAGGCCTGGAAGTCGTTCGGGATCTCCACCAGTAGGTGGGACTCGTCTCCTGAGTCGTCGCCGGGCACCGGCCGATCTTCGTCCGCACGGAGCAGGTAGCGCACGCCCTCACGCTCCGCGCCCTCGAGGGTCGGCAGCTCCTCGGCTCCGCGGAGCCTCGTGTCCGCGCGGTCTGAAGCGATCCGCCACTCGACGTAGACGCGGTCGGATGGCAGACCCTCGTTGAGCTTGTCCGGCATCGCGCCGTAGAAGTCGCGGTCGTACGTGCGCGTGATCGCGCCGAGCTTCGCGAAGTTGAAGCGCGCGTTCCGCGCCTCCAGTGGGTCCATGGTCCAGCCGATGACTTCGAGCCCCTGGTCCAGGCAGTGATCGCGCTGCGCTTCCTTCAGCCGGACGGCGAGGCCGGTGTGCCGGTACTCAGGGCGGACGGCCAGCATGTGCGAATGGTGGCGGAAGAGGCTGTCGTGGATGCCGAGGAAACCCGCGACGAACCCGGCCGGCCGATCCTCGCCTTCCGCGTACCCCAGCGCTACGAAGCCCCCGTTGTGGGCGATCGCCAGCAGGAGCTGCGCTGGAACGATCACGTCGCCGCTCCAGGTCTCCTCCTGAATGGGGACCGTCGCGGCGCAGGCCGCGATGTCCGAAGCCACCTCGACCCGAAAGGTCATCTGCCCGCAGTTTGACCATCCGGGATCGGGTTAGCATTCCGCGCGACGTGGCCGACAACAACATCGAATTCCTCCGCAAGGTCCGCCTCTTCAGCGAGCTCGACGAAAACGCCCTCAAGGCCATTGCGAACGCGGCGGTCGAGCAGCGGTGGGAGGCCGGCCAGGAGATCGTCCGCGAGGGCGAATCCGGCGTCGGTGCCTTCATCATCCGCTCCGGCAAGGTGGAGATCGTGCGGCAGCACGGCGGCTCCACCGAGAAGGTCCGCGACCTCGGCCCCGGGCACTTCTTCGGCGAGATGGCGCTCCTGGACGAGTTCCCGCGCTCGGCCACGGTGCGCGCGCTCGAGCCCACCACCTGCCTCCAGATCACCCGCTGGCACTTCCGCGGCATCCTCGAAAGCCACCCCGAGATCGCGCTGAACCTCCTGCCGATGCTGACCAAGCGCATCCGCGCCGCCGAGGCGCATGCGCACGAGGCCGCCGCCACCCATTAGCGCTGCCACCGCCTGATGCCCGGCCTCATCGAATGCGTCCCCAACGTCAGCGAAGGCCGCCGCACCGATGTCATCGACCGCCTCGCGGAGGCGATCCGCGCCGTCGCCGGCGTGCGCCTTCTCGATCGGACCAGCGACGTCGATCACAACCGGTCCGTCTTCACCTTCGCCGGACCGGCCGGGCCCGTCGAGGCCGCAGCGCACGCGCTCGTAGACGCGGCGATCCGCGAGATCGACCTGAGGGAGCACAGGGGCGAGCATCCGCGCCTCGGCGCCGTCGATGTCGTCCCCTTCGTTCCGCTCGCCGGCACGACGATGGACGAGTGTGTCGCGATCGCGCACCGCTTCGGTCGGGAGGTCGCGAAGCGTCACGAGCTGCCGGTGTACTTCTATGCGCGCGCGGCGTCGCGTCCCGAGCGAGTCCGCCTTCCGGACATTCGCAGGCCCCAGTTCGAAGGTCTGCAGGACCTCATGACGACCACGCACGCGCCCGACGCAGGACCGGCGCGCGTGCATCCGAGCGCCGGTGCGCTCGTGACGGGCGCGCGGCCGCCGCTCATCGCTTTCAACATCGAGCTCGACACGACCGACGTCGCCCTCGCGAAGCGCATTGCCAAAGAGATCCGCGAGAGCTCGGGAGGACTGCCCGCCGTTCAGGCGCTCGGCTTCGCGCTCACGGATCCGCCTCGGGCGCAGGTCTCAATGAATCTCCTCGACACATCGGTCACGCCGCTGTCACGCGTGTGGCGTGAGGTCGAGTCGCGCGCGCGGGCCGAGGGTGTGGCGATCCTGCGCGGCGAGCTGATCGGTCTCATGCCGCTCGACGCCGCGGTCGGTGTCACGGCCGACTCGCTCAAACTCGAGGGCCTGGCGCGTGATCGGATCATCGAATCGCACTTCATAGAGCGAGGCTGATCCTGTGACCCTTGGGAAGGAGGTCGACCTCGTCATTCGCGGCGCGCGGCTGCTGACGCTCGCTCCGGTGGGGGAGGAGCGGCCACGGGTGGGCCACGCCGCGGCGGATCTGGGTGTCATGCGCGACGGGTGGGTCGGGTCGCTCAAGGGCACCATCGTCGAGACCGGCAGCGGCTCGAGCTGGGAGCGGCTCGACTTGGTGAAGGGCGGCAAGATCGAGGACGCCGGCGGGCGCGTCGTGATGCCCGGACTGGTGGATCCGCATACGCACCTTTGCTACGCGGGTGAGCGCTGGGACGAGTTCACGGCGCGGCGCAGCGGCTCCGATTACCTCGCGACGCTCGAGCGCGGCGGCGGGATCCACGCGACCGTCCGGTCGACCCGCGGAGCGAGCGACGACGCGCTCCTCGCGCTCATGCGCGCGCGCCTGGACCGCGCGATCGCCTCGGGGACGACCACCATCGAGATCAAGAGCGGCTACGGCCTGGAGCCCGATGAGGAGCTGCGGCATCTGCGGCTGATCGCGAAGCTTCGAGCGGAGTCGCTCGTCGATGTCTCCGTCACGTACCTCGCCGCACACGCGCTGCCCGGGCGGGCAGCAGCGGACCGGGGCGGCTTCCTCAGGTCGGCCCGCGCGGCTCTGGAGACCGTCGCGAAGGAGCGGCTGGCGGAGTCGGTCGACGCGTTCGTCGAGAAGGGCGTCTTCGAAGGGTCTGAGATCGAGCCACTGATGCGCGAGGCCGCCGCGCTCGGCCTCGCCGTCACGCTCCACGCCGATCAGCTCAATGACGTAGGCGGCGCGGCGCTCGCGGCGCGTCTCGACGCGCGCTCGGCCGATCACGTCTCCCGCGCTTCGACAGAGGGTCTCCGCGCTATGGAAAGAGCGCGCGTGGTGGCGGTACTGCTTCCCGGCAGCGCCCTCTTCGTCGGCTACGAGCCGCCCGATGCGCGCAGGTTCGTTGCGAACCGCGTCGCGG
>CAZTAI010000113.1:0-6101 GCA_964611555.1 uncultured Chloroflexota bacterium
TCACGAGATAGCCGGCGCGGGAAAGCGTGAGACCGAAGCTTCGCAGGGTCGGCTCATCGTTCCCGCGCGGCGCCGCACCCGGCACGATCATGATCGCGGGATGCTGATCGCCCCAACCCGGCCGCCAGTACGTGACTCGCATCGGAGTGCCGGCGAAGCTGTCGTTGTCTTCGACCATCCGCGGCTCGGGTGTGAGGGCGGCGGCGAGGTTCGTTCCGATGAGCTGCTCGGTGAAGATGTCACCGATGAGGATCGCGGCTTGCCCGGCCGGCTTGATGATCGGCGACCACAGGACCGCGATGGCCGCGACGAGGATCAGGACAAGCCAGCGCCGACGGCTCACCGGAGGTACCCGATCATCGCTCGCTACCCCTTCACGCCGCCGACGCGGATGCCCTCGATGAAGTAGCGCTGGAACGCGAAGAACACGACGATCATCGGGATCGCGGCGACGGCGGCGCCGGTCATGAGCATGCCGAAGTCCGTGTTGAACTCGCCCTGTAGCGTCGCGAGCCCGACCTGGACCGGGTACTTCGCCGGGTCGCGCAGGATGACGAGCGGGAAGATGAACGCGTTCCAGTAGCGCTGGAACGTGAAGATCGCAAGTCACGCGAGCGCCGGCCGCGAGAGCGGCAGGATGATGCGCCGGTACACCTGCCACTCCGAGGCACCGTCGAGACGGGCCGCCTGCTCGAGCTCACTTGGCAGCGTCTGGATGAACTGCTTCATCAGGAACACGCCAAAGACGTCTGCGAGGCCGGGAAGGATGACACCGGGGTACGTGTCGAGCAGGCCGATCGTGCGGAGGATAAAGAACACGGGAATGAGCGTGACCTGCGCGGGCACCGTGAGCGTGCTCACGACGAGCCAGAACATGACGTCCCTTCCAGGGAAGCGGCGCTTGGCGAACGCGTAGCCGGCCATGCTGTCGAACAGCAGGTGGAAGCCCGTGATGACCCCCGCGATGACGACGGTGTTCACGAGCCAGCGGACGATCGGCGTGGTCTCGAACAGGCGCTGGTAGTTGGTGAACGTGAGCTCCCGCGGCACGATCTCCGGCGGCACCCTCACGACGTACTGGGCGGGGCTGAGCGAGGTGAGCAGGAGCCAGTACAGCGGGAACAGCGAGAACATGCCTGCGACGAGCAGGAGCGCGTGGACCGGGAGCCGGCTCCTAGTACTCGACATCGGACCGAAGCGAGCGGAACTGCACGACGGCGACCGCGACGGCCATGACGAACAGGACGACGGCCATCGCGCTCGCGAGCCCATAGCGGCCGAACTGGAACGCGGTGCTGTAGATGAGCTGGACGATCGTGATGGTGGCGTTGTTCGGTCCGCCCCCGTTCGTCATCACGTACACGCGCTCGAAGACCTGGAACGCGAGGATCGTGTAGATGACCAGCAGGTACAGCGTCGTGGGCTTGAGCAGCGGGATGGTGATGTACCACCACTTCGTGAACGCGCCGGCGCCCTCGACCTCCGCCGCTTCGTAGAGCTCCCTCGGCAACGAGCCCATCGCGGCCGAGTAGAGGACGACCCCGCCGCCGGGGATCGTGAGGACCGCGCTCAGGATGACCGCGGCCAGCGCCTGGTCCGAGCTGCCGATCCAGAGCAGCGGCTCGAACCCGACGGCCCCGAGCACCGTGTTCGCGAGACCAAACGGATTCGGGTTGAAGATCCAGCGCCAGACCATCGCGACGAGGATCGCGGAGTTCACCAGGGGCAGATAAAAGAGCGCGCGGTAGAACGTCTGGTTCTTCCGGCCGAGCGGCTGGATAAGGCTTGCGACGACGAGCGCGAGCACCACCTGCGCCGCGACGACGACCACCGTGTACAGCACGGTGTTGCCGAGCGCCTGGCGGAAGACGGGATCCTCCGCGAGGGTCGCGTAGTTCTCGAGACCGATCCACTCGCCGCCGACGACCGTCGCGCTCTGCAGCGAAAGCGCGAACGCCTGAACGACCGGCAGCAGAGTGAAGACCACGAACAGCGAGAACGTCGGCAGGACGAACAGGTATGACCAGCCGTGACGCCGCAGCGCCGCGGGCACGGCTACTTGTTCGCTTCGTCGAGCAGCCGCTGCGCGGCCACCGCCACCTCGTCCAGCGCCTGCTTCGCCGTCTTCTTTCCTTCGAGCGCTGCGTCACGCGCGGGACGCAGGTGCTTCTGGTCGATCTCCGAGAAGGTGCGAACGTTCGGCAGGACGTAGGTGAAGGAGCTCATCTTCGCGACCTTCGCCTTCGCCGGGTGGTACTCGCCGTAGATCCCGGCGGCCGACACGCGTGCGGCGGGCGCGAGCCAGTACTCGACCGGCGGCGCCATCTTCTTGAGATCCGGCCCGATCTCAGGCCCGGTGAGGAACTTGGCGAACCGGTGCGCGGCAGCCTTCTTCTCCGCATCCTGCTGCTCTCGCACGGCGATAAAGCCGACGCCGCCCCACGCGGTCTGCTCGCTCTGGCCCTTGGGGAAGTTCGCGATCTCCCAGTTCTTCCCGTACTCGAACTTCTTGTCCGCGTTGAGGATGTTGATCATCGCGCTCGGACGCTGGAGGATGGCGACATCGCCGCTGATGAAGCGCGCCTGCGCATCGTTCGGGTTCAGCGTGAGGAAGTCGGGCGGCATGACCTTTTCCCTGGCGAGGGCCACCCATTTCTCGAGGCCGCTCACGGACTCGGCACTGTTGAAGGTCCACTTCTTCACGTCCTTGTCGTAGGGCCGGCCGCCGTCGACGAGCATGAAGGCGAACTCGTCATTCGCGTGCGCGAAGCCGTACACCTGCTTGCCATCGGCGCGCTTGAACGTGAGCTTCTTCGCCGCGTCAAGGAACTCCGCGTAGGTCCAGCTGCCGTCCTTGGGCGGCGTGACGCCGCGCTCCGTGAAGAGGTCAAGGTTGATGTACTCGAACCAGGGGACGATCCACAGCGGATAGGCCACGACCTTGTCCTTGTAGGTCGTCGCCTGGAGCGCGCTCGGGTTGAAGTCCCGCCGCTCCGCGTCGGTGAGGGGTGCCTCGGAGAGCTGGCCCGCGGCCGCGTACTTGAGCACGTCGCCACCGGTCGTGTGGAAGACGTCCGGTCCGGCCTTCTGCTGGAGGATCGCGATGTCGAATTTCTGGTCGGTCTCCGCCCCGAACGGACCACCCTGGATCGAGATCGTGACGTTCGATTGGCGCTCGCGGAACGCTTTGACCGCCCCGTCAGAGGTGAGCGTCTCGGCGTTCTGGCTGCCAGGGGTGTAATTCCGGCGCCACCACTCGATGCTCACCGGCTTCGCCGGATCCGCCGCCGACCTGGCCGGGCTCGCGCCCGAGGGAGCTACGCCTGGTGCGCACGCCGTGGCGACACCGATCGCCGCAAGGCTCTGCAGGAACCGCCTGCGGGAGGTCGTCGTACCCGATCTGAGATCCATCGCTTCACTCTCCTCCGAACCCGCGCCGGGCTGGACTATACCGGCCGCTTCGGACGCGAGTGAGGCCCGTCACCGCGCGCACGGGTATCAGGCGGCGCCCAGCGGGCTCTGGGATGATTCGCCGCGGCACGGGAGGTGCGACGTGGGTCTGCTAGAAGGTAAGCGCGCGCTCGTCATGGGCGTCGGGAACAAGCGGAGCATCGCCTGGGGCATCGCGACCGCGTTCCAGCGTGAGGGCGCGGAGCTCGCGTTCAACTACCAGGGTGAACGGCTCAAGGACAACGTCGTCGAGCTCGTGAACACGCTCCCCAACGCGTCGAGCATCCTGGTCAGGTCCTGCGACGTCTCGAAGCAAGAGGAGATCGACGCGCTCTTCGCCGAGCTCGAGAAGCGCTGGGGGAAGCTCGACATCCTCGTCCACTCGATCGCCTACGCGCCCGTCGAGGACCTGAGGGGCCGTTTCTACGAGATCAGCCGCGAGGGCCTGAAGACAGCGATCGACATCAGCGCCTACTCGCTCGTCGCGCTGACCCGGGCGGCCGTCCCGTTCTTCGGGAAGGCGGGCGGGGGCTCGGTCATGTCGCTCACGTTCAACGCCGTGGAGCGGGTGGTCCCGTCGTACAACACGATGGCCATGGCCAAGGCGGTCCTCGAGGCCGAGACCCGCTACCTCGCCGCCGACCTGGGTCCCCAGAACATCCGCGTGAACTGCATCTCGGCAGGGCCCCTGAAGACCCTCGCCGGGAGCGCGGTGAGGGGGATCTCCGCGGGCCGCGATCTCATGGAGGCGAAGGCGCCCCTCCGGCGGAACATCACGCAGGAGGAGGTCGGCAACGTCGCCGTGTTCCTGGCGAGCGAGTGGTCCCGTTGCGTCACGGGCGCGACGATCTACGCCGACAACGGCTTCAACATCCTCGGAGTCACCGACTAGGTCGCAAAGGGGTATCTCGGGGTGCTTCTGACGGGTTTGGTCCGCCTCCTAAGAGCCTGCTAAGAGCCTGTGACGCACGATGCGCTCAGCACTTCGGGGTCGGTGACCCGTCTGGGGGATGAGCGCGATGGACGACAGAGAGAACGCACTCGGCGACCGTCTCAGCCGTGCGCCGTCCCTCGCCGATCGCGCGCTCAGCCCGGCCGAGGCCCGCGCCGAGGCGGAGCGCCGGCTCCACAAAGCGTGGCTGTCGGAGACGGCGCGCCAGACCGCAAGTGTCGAAGAGGTCGCTCCCGTCGCTCCGGCTCCGAGGCCCGACCCACGCACCGAGATCCTCGGCCAGTCGTGGGAGGAGAGCTCGAACGAACCAAGGTGGGTCGTGCCGCGCGACTCCGACTGGACGATCGCGCACCGCGCCGGCGGCAACGCTCCTCAGGCGGATCAGGAGTGGGTCAGCCCGAGCGAATCAAACGCCGCGCCCGCGCAGCGCCATGACGCGCCGCCTGCCCCACAGTACGTCACTCCCGAGACGCGGTACGCCGCCTTGAAGTACGTCGCTCTCGAGACGCGGTACGCAGCCCCGCAGTACACACCGCAGGCGCCGCAGTACGCAGCGCCGCAGCAGGCAACGCCGCAGTACGCGCCGCAGGCGTCACAACCGCCCACCCCGGTCGCTCCGCAGACGCAGTACGCAGCGCCGCAGTACACACCGCAGGCGCCGCAGTACGCAGCGCCGCCCCAGTCCGGCTGGACGATCGCGCACCGCGCCGGCGGCAACGCTCCTCAGGCGGATCAGGAGTGGGTCCGCCCGAGCGAATCGAACGCCGCGGCCGCGCAGCGCTACCACGCGCCGCAGGCGCCGCAATCCACCGCGCCGCAGCAGGCAACGCCGCAATACACCGCGCCGCAGGCGCCGCAGTACGCGCCGCAGGCGCCGCAGTACGCCGCGCCGCAGCAGGCAACGCCGCAGTACGCGCCGCAGGCGTCACAACCGTTCACCCCGGTCGCTCCGCAGCACGCGCCGTCGTTCCCTCCTTCCGATGACGCGGCGCTGCGGGGCGGGGTCATCGAGAACCTCGAGTTCGCGCGGCAGCGCGTCGAAGAGCTTCGCAAGCTGCAGGAATGGCGGCTCGGCCAGGAGCGCCGCGTGTCCGAGGAGATCGGCCGTCGCAACGCGCTCGCGGAAGTCGCGCTCGACGAGGAGCTGCAGGCGCGCCGTGAGGCGGAGGAGTACCGGCTCGCAAAGTGGAGGGCCGAGGCGCGCACCCAGTTCGAACGCGACCTCGCGCGCGAAGAGGCCGAGTTCGAGCGCCGGCTCGCGGATCGCCGCCGCGATGCGGAGGTCGAGGTCGAGGCGCGGCTCCTGCGCCGGATCGACGACGCGGCCCGTCGCGCCGAGGCGCTCGAGAAGGGCCGCACCGACCCGCCGGACGGCGGGCAGCCGTCGGACCCGAGACTGTACGTGGTGCGCAACGCCGTCTAGGCCGTAGCGCGCCGCGCGGGCCTCAGGAGAGGCGGATCGTCCGCAGCCACGACAGCTCCGCGGCGATGGTCGTCGGCCTCCCGTGGCCGGGATACACCCGCGTCGCAGGTGGGAGCGCGGCGACGCGCGCGAGGCTCCGGTCCATCGCGGCCGCATCGCCGCCGGGCAGATCGACGCGGCCGATGTTCCCGGCGAAGAGCACGTCACCGGTGAAGACGACGCCCTCGGCGGGCAGGTAGAAGCAGGTCGAGCCCTCGGTGTGCCCGGGGGTGTGGA
>CAZTAI010000114.1:0-5919 GCA_964611555.1 uncultured Chloroflexota bacterium
CGCGAGCCCTCGTCGCGAGCGGATCGTCGTGGGCGTGGCCGGGTAGGAGCGTTCGGAGACGACGTGCCCGAGGCCCGGCCCGCCACGCTTTGATCTGCGAGCCGACGAGGGTGAGAAGGAGGACGCCGAAGCCGAGTGTGCGAGGAGCAGCCATCTCACCTGAAACGCGGAGGAAGCGGGAAGACGCGCTCGCCGATCAGCCCACCCACCGCACCGAGCGCAGCCGCGAGCACCAGTGGGATCACCAGCGTGCCCGGGGCATTGATAGCGATCCCACCGAACGAGGACACGGCGGGAGCTAGCGGCTCGTACGCGCGATGGATCCAGGTCCCAATGAGGCTCCCCAGGAGCACCGAGAATAGGAGCGCCACCGGTGCCGCGACCGCGCCGAGCCGTCCCGCGATGATCCCCGAGGCGAAGAGCATCACGGCCGGCAGCGCGACGAGGAGCAGCGGCGGGATCGGCAGCGGCTCGGTCAGCGCCCACCAGAACGCGAGACCGACGGAGCAGGCGATGACCGATGCGACGAGGCGGGGGACCGCCACCAGCTAGGCGACGATCGCTAGAGCGCGGTCTGCGTGGTTGAGTGGCTCCGCCTTACCCGATGGCGCGAGGTACGCGACGTCCTCGATGCGCACCCCGAACCGGCCGGGGAGATACACCCCTGGCTCGATCGAGAACGCCATGCCCGGCTCGAGCAGCTCGTCATTGCCGCTCACCAGGTAGGGGTGCTCGTGACCGTCGAGGCCGATCCCGTGCCCGAGGCGGTGGATGAAGTAGGCGCCGTAGCCCGCCTCCTCGATCACGGCGCGCGCGGCGGCATCGACCGCGGAGGCACGCGTGCCCTCGCGCGCGGTGCGGTACCCAGCCTCCTGCGCCCGAAGCACGACGTCGTGGACGCGGCGCACCTCTCCGTCCACGGCCTGGCCGACGTGAACGGTCCGCGTGATGTCCGAGCAGTACCACTCGCGTACGCCGCCGAAGTCGAGGACGATCGCGTCGCCCTCGGCGATCACGCGGTCGCCGCTGTCGTGATGCGGCGATGCACCGTTCGGACCTGAGGCGACGATCGTGAACGAGACCTCCGCGTGCTCCTCTTTACGGAGCAGCTCCGCGATGTCGGAGGCGACGTCGCGCTCCGGGCGGCCGGCGAAGGGCCGCTCCCGGAGGAGCGCGTACGCGCGATCGGCTGCCTCGGAGACGGCGCGGAGTGCCGCGATCTCGACTTCGTCCTTGCGCGAGCGGAGCGGCGTGGTGAGTCGAGATGCGGGCTCGAAGCCGCGGCCCGGAAGCGCCGCCTGCAGCTGGAGCACGAACGCCGCCCACATGCGGTCGTCGAGCGCGAGCCCTCCGCCGCCGGGCACGAGGCTCGCGACGAGCGCGACGGGGTCTTCGGTCTCGCCCCACTCGCGGATGTCCACGCCGGGAGCCGCGTTCCGCGCGCGCGGGGCCTCGAGCTTCGGGACCACCAGTGTGGACGCGCCGTCCGCGGCGAGGATGAGGCAGGTCAGGCGCTCGCTCACGTGCATCCGGTGTCCCGTTAGGTAGGCCAGGTCCGACCCGGGCGAGAAGAGGGCCGCGCCGAGGCCACTCGCACGTGCCGCCGCGGCGGCGCGAGCGCGTCGGTCGCGGAAACGGTCGGGGGATCCGGGCATCGGGAGTGCACGAGGATAGGCCGTGATGCCCCGGCTTCTCTTGGTCGTCTGCCTGGCACTGGCCCTCACCGGATGCACCACGTCGGGCCTCCGCGCGCCGGACATCTCCGCGAGCCCCAGCCCCAGCGCCACCATGGCGACGTCGGCCCCGCCGTCCCCCGGCGTCACGATCACGCCTACCCCGGGAGCGCTGCCGCCCATCCCCGACGGCTACAGCGTCAAGGTCGCGCGTCTCGGGATCGACCTGCCGATCCGCGAAGGGATCGTGCAGCGTGACATCGAGCAGCAGCAGACGCCCGAGGACTTCGCGTTCCATCTTCCGGGGACCGCTCTGCCCGGTCAGGTCGGCAACTCGTACCTCTACGCGCACGCGCGGCGCGGGATGTTCCTCAGCCTGTGGAAAGCGAAGGTGGGCGACCTCGTAGAGGTCACGACACCTGATGGGCGCACGCTGCAGTACGAGGTCAGCGAGGTCCGACCGCGCGTCGCGCCGACCGACGTCTCGGTGGCACAGCAGACGACGGATGAACGCCTGACGCTCCAGACGTCCACCGGTCCTTCGCCCGAGGATCCGCGCTTCGTGGTCATCGCCCTGCCCCACGCCCCCTAGCGCATCGCGGAGATCTTCTACAGCCGACCGAGCGCTCTCTGAGCACTGGATCGTCAGGCGAACGACTGTGTGTCGAGCTGGCGGACAGGCGCTGGTACCCAGCCTGCAAGGCGACCAAGCTCGATGGGCAGCGGGATCGACCGCGTGCTCGTCGCGAAGGTGGGGGCGGTGGCGTTCGCGTGGGCACTGACTGCGCCAGTGGTCTTCACCGGAGCGGCGACACGCACTGAAGCGACAAGCGTGGCGAGCGTCGTTAGCGACGAGCTCGTTCCGCTCGTCCACATCGTGGTCACACCGTCGACCACCAGCGTCCTCGGCGGCGTCAGCTCCTCGATAGCGGATCTTGCCGATGTCCCGCAGGCACCCGTGCGGACCGCCGTGCTCGCCCACTCGTCCGGCGTCGTCGATCCGGCTCCCCGAGCGGCCGCTTCAGCGATCTCGCGCTGGGCAGCGGTCCCCGGGCCTGAGGCCTTCGTCCGCGACGGCGTCGTCCTGGCGTCCTGGTACGGGCCCGGCTTCTACGGCCGGCGGACCGCCTGCGGCCAGACTTACACACCAGAGATCCTCGGCGTCGCCCACCGCGTACTCCGGTGCGGCACGCTGGTCCAGCTCACCTCGCCCGCCGGCGTGACCCTCCGCGTCCCCGTGATCGACCGCGGTCCCTACATCACCGGTCGTGCCCTCGACCTCTCCAACGCGACCAAGATCGCCCTCTCCTGCCGGGACCTCTGCCGCGTCCGGATGCTGGTCCGCGAGTGACGTGGACCTGGACGCTCATGGAGCGATCCGCTGCCTGAGCGTCCGGTCGGCGTCCGCTAGTACCCCTGGGCGGTCGCCAGCCATGCGAGCGCAGGCATGGGACTTGCACCACGGCATTCAGGCCGCAGCCCGCCGCCTAGGTCTCCGGACGCCGGAGCTACCGGGTGAGCGAGCGAGGAGGAGAGCGCAGATATGACACGCAACAAGGGAGCCATGACAGTCGCCGAAGCCGGTCGCCGGGGTGGGGCCACCACCGCGCAGCGGCACGGTCCCGAGTTCTACGAGCAGATCGGCCGCAAGGGCGGCAAGACCACCGCGCAGCGGCACGGCAGCGAGTTCTACGAGCAGATCGGCAAGCAGGGCGGGCAGAAGGTCAAGGAGCTCTACGGGCCACGTTTCTACGGCCGCATCGGCAAGCTCGGCGGAGACGCCGTGTCCGAGAAGTACGGGCACGAGCACTTCGAGGAGATCGGCAAGAAGGGCGGCCAGAAGGTCGCCGAGCTGATCGCCCGCGGTCGCCAGGCAGCTGAGTAGCACGGTGAGCGAGCGGGTCAGCATGCGCGTCGCGGGTGCTCGCCTGCTCGTCCTCGAGGGCGGTATCAATGCGCACGGCGCTCCGTTGACAGCGCGACGGGTCCCAATATCGTCCGTTCCTGTACGCGAGGGCGCTCACGAAAAGCCCCCGATGTACGAAGCGGGGACAGGACCCGCGCCGAGGAGAGGGAAAGCGTTGGACGGAGTGACCGCGCCGTTGGTTGCTGTCGAGTGGGAGGACATCACCGCCTACTCCCGCACCGCTATCCCGGACGACTTCGAGGCCTACCGCCTCCGGAAGCTCACCTGCGGGATCCTCTGGAAGGAGACCGACGAGTACATCGTCATCGTCGGTGACTACGACCTGACCAACGGTGGCAAGGAGTACCGCCACAACGACTTCCACATCATCCCGCGCGGCGTGATCCGCGAGCTCACGATCCTCCGGGTGCCCGCTCCGAGCGTCGTCGCCCTCGAGGCCGCCGGCTAGCCCGAGCGTCCCCGCGACCGGCGCGATCCTTAGCCATTTCTTCTGTGTCCTTCCGCACTTTCGTGCGACCGGGACGGCGTTTGCGGCGTATTGATGTATGGAACACCCGTGCGCGCACGGCGTTCCAGATGCAGGAGGCGATGACAGATGGCTGTCCGGGCCGAGCTCTACTGCTACTTCTGCGGCCACGGCTGCGGTGAGGTGATCACTCCGACCGCGGTGCGCCGGCCCACGCCCGAGCAGCTGCAGGCCGCCTACGCCACCGAGCCCGAGGGGGTCGCGCCCGTCTGGGAGGGCACGCAGCCGCGCTGCCCGCGCTGTGGTGGTCAGCTGTTCCTCGAGCGCTTCGAGCACGAGGTCGTGCGTCGCGGCGCGCGCGGTCTCCGCCGCGCGAGCTAAGGCCCTCTAGCCGGAGCTCGCTCCGGCGAGACCGAGCGCGCCCGCCTCGCGTGTCATCGCGACGACGACCTCGCTCACCAGCTCATCGAACTCGACGCCCATGTCCGTCGCGCCCTGCAGCAGTGACTCGCGACTGACGGCGCGCGCGAACGCCTTGTCCTTCATCTTCTTCCGCACGGCCGCAGCGTCGACGTCCTCGACCTTCTTCGAGGGACGCACCAGCGCCACCGCTGCGATGAATCCCGTCAGCTCGTCGACCGCGTACAGCGTCTTCTCCATCGGCGTGACCCGCGGGATCCCGAGGTGATCGCCATGGGTCTGGATCGCGTGGACGATCTGGCCCGGCACGCCGGCCTGCTCGAGGATCGGCCTGCCGCGCTGCGGGTGCTGGCTCGGATCCTTCTCATAGTCGAAGTCGTGGAGGATCCCGGTGATCCCCCAGGCCTCCTCGTCCTCTCCGGCCTTTCGCGCGAAGTGACGCATCGCCGCCTCGACAGCGAGCGCGTGCCTGCGCAGGCTCTCGCCCGTCGTGTGTTCGGTCAGGATCGCCCAGGCCTCATCGCGCGTCATATACGCGGATCATCTCACTTTCGGTGTTAGCCTCAACTCGTGGTCGAGCTCACTCCCGTCGCCGCCGAGAAGCTCAACGAGATCCGCGCGGGCGACGCCGCGCACAGGGTCCTGCGCGTGTTCGTCAAGGGGAAGAGCTGCTGCGGCTACGCGTACGGACTGGCGCTCGATGAGGCGCCCACGGCAGAGGACACGGTCGTCGAGCGAGACGGCATCACGATCGCGGTGGACCCCAAGAGCCTCCCCTACGTTCAGGGCGCGACCATCGACCACGTCGACGCGCTCATGGGCGGAGGGTTCACGGTCCGCAACGAGACCCTCGGCTCGTCCTGCTCCTGCGGTCGATAAGACTTCGTCATACACCGCGTGACCGGCTGCGGCTGCCTCGTCCTCGTCGGTGCCCTCGCCGGTCTCCTCTACGTGATGATCCGCGGATCCAGTGACGCCGGCGAGCCGATCGACTCCGACACGCGCTCGTGAGTCCTGGCGATCCGCAGGATCGTCGACTCCATCCACGGCCCGCTCGCGATCTGCAGTCCCATCGGCAACCCCTCTGATGTCAGTCCGCAGGGGATCGAGATCGCCGGCAGCCCGGTGAGATTGAAGGGCGAAGTGCGCGCCGTGAGCCGCGCGGCCTGGGCCAGCGCATCCTCGCCCTCGGCCAGCGGCGCCGCGACCGCCGTCGTCGGGGTCAGCACGGCGGCGTAGTCACGCAGCGCCCGGGTCCAGGCGTGCCGGATCTCGAGCTGCCTGCGGCGGGCCAGGACGTACTCCGCGCCACTGACCCTCTCGCCACGGCGTAGGCGAGCCAGCACGTCCGCCCCGAAGTCCTGCGGCCGCTCGCGCATCCGCTCGTGGTGGAACGCCGCGGCCTCCGTGCCGATGATCGCCGTCTGCGTCGG
>CAZTAI010000115.1:0-5897 GCA_964611555.1 uncultured Chloroflexota bacterium
GGCCCCCGGCGCTCCGGCTCGAGCTCGGCGATGCGCTCCATGGCCCGTATCTTCGGCGCGCCAGAGACCGTGCCTGCCGGAAAGCACGCACGGAACGCGTCCAGCGCGTCGAGCTCGGGACGCAGCCGACCCTCGACGACCGAGGTGAGGTGCATGACGTGTGAGAAGCGGTCGGTGCGCATCAGCTCGAGGACGCGCACGGTGCCTGGGCGTGACACGCGCCCGATGTCGTTCCTCGAGAGGTCCACAAGCATCACGTGCTCGGCGCGCTCCTTCTCCGAGGTGCGCAGCTCCGCCTCGAGCACCGCGTCCTGCGCGTCGTCCTCGCCGCGAGGTCGCGTCCCGGCGATCGGATGCATGACGACACGGTCGCCTTCTACACGAACGAACGGCTCGGGTGACGCCCCCACCAGTGTCGCGCCACCTTCGTCGCCGGGCACCGGCAGGCAGAACATGTACGGCGACGGGTTCACGTGGCGGAGAGCGCGGTAGAGGGCCAGCGGGTCCGGCGCCGGGCGCACGTCGAAACGCTGCGAAAGCACGATCTGGATGCAGTCGCCATCCGCGATGAGCTCGCGGGCGAGACGGACCCGGTCCATGTACTCGTCGGGCGTCCCGTTCGCGGTGACCACGGGCGATCCGGAACCGGCGCGTGGCGCGGCCAGCGCGAGCGGCGAGTCGAGGGCCTTGAAGACACGATCGATCGCCGCCTGCGCGCCGGGCTGCTCCCCCGCCTCGTCGTGCGCGATGACCGTGAGCGTGTGCCGCAGGTGATCGAACACAACGACGGTGTCGTACACGGCGAACGCGGCCTCCGGCAGTCCGTATGGATCCGCGTTCGGGGCGGGGAGCCGTTCGAAGCGGCGCGCCGCCTCGTAGCCGACGTAGCCCACCGCCCCGCCCGAGAACCGAGGCAGGGTCGCGTCCGCATCGCGCTTGAAACGGCCGACCTCTTCACGGAGGAGCGCGAGCGGATCCGTGTACGAGCGCCGCCGGACCTCACGGGCTCGTTCGCCACGCGGAGCGTCGGTGATCGTGACGATCCCGTCCCGCATGACGATGGTCGAGCGCGGGTCGACACCGATGAAGCTGAAGCGGCCCATGCGCTCGCCGCCCTCCGCACTTTCGAGGAGGAAGGCGCCGAGCGGACGCAGCTTCGCGAACGCGGAGACCGGCGTCTCGAGATCCGCCAGCCGCTCCCGACGGACAGGGACCAGCTGTGTCGCGCTTGTCGTCGCTACGGTCACGGCTCCTCCTCTCTTTCTGCTCAAGGTCCCGGAAAACAAAGACCCTCGCCCCATGGTCGGGACGAGGGCTCGTGGTGCCACCCGAATTCGCCCGCGGTGCGCGGGCCTCTTCCCCACTCGGAGCGCGCTCCTTCAGGGGGTGCTCCTCGATAACGGAGAGCCTCCGGCCGACCGTATTCCGCCCACTGGGGCGTTTCTGGCCGGCATCTCGCGGGACCCATTCGCGCCGCCTCTGCCGCGCCGGCTCTCAGCCCTTTGGACCGGCTCTCTGTCGCGACTCACCGCGGCCTACTCGCTCCCGCTCGAACGACGTTACGACGCATCTTAGGTCCGTTTTACGGCCATTTTCAAGGGGTCCGGCGGGCAAGCGGGGTGGCGCCAGCCACCAGGAACGGAAGCGCGATCACCGTCCGTACAGTGGCTGTATGGCCAGCGCGCCCGCCCGCCAGGCACCCGGTCGCCCGCTGGGGCCTATGGCCGTCCGGTCCACGCTCCCCAGCCACTCGGCCGAGAAGGTCCGGGACATCCTTCGGGGCCTCCCAATGGCCACGGGCTACCGGCTGACGGTCAAGCCGCTCCGATACAGGACGCGGCCGCACCTGCAGGCCTTCACCTTCTGGGACCGCCCGGAGATGGTCATCCAGGTCCCGGAGCCCTTCCGCCCGTTCGCCGAGATGGTGGATCTCGGCGCCCTCGGCCGGCCCCTAGCGCAGCTCCGGACGCGGCGCGACGTGATCCGCTTCCTCTATCTACATGAGTTCTGCCACTACTGGCTGTACCTGCTCCACGGCTGGGGCACGTCGGCCGAGGTGCAGTGCGACCGCTATGCGTTCGCGAACTACCGCCGGCGCGGGCTCGTCCTGCCGCCGCGGATCCGCGCGCGCGGGGAACGCCTCACGGTCGAGAACCTGCGCATGAGCGCTCGGGGGCCTTCAAGGCCTTAGGCCGCTTTACTGCCTTAACGGCATTCGCTGCGGCGCTGCTAGCCCTCGTTCGGAACCCTCGAGAGGCGTACCACTCGCTTCACACCCTCTCTTGGTCGTTCCTTCTCGCTCTAGGCTTGCTCGCGTGCCCGGTGCGTTCGAGTTCGGCCCGTTCCTCGCTCTGTCGGCCTCGGAGCGGAACGCGATCGCCGACCGAGCGACGCCCGTGCGTGTCGCTCGCGATCGTCACCTGCTCCGCGCGGGCGAGGATCCGACCGCGGCCTACGTCCTCGTGTCCGGCCGCGTTCGCGTGACCGCTCCTGACGGAACGCTCATCGCGACGATGACAGCACCCGCCATCGTCGGCGAGCTCGCGGTCCTCGAAGGACGGCTCCGCTCGGCCGACGTCGTCGCCCTCGAGCCGGTGCGCGCCCTCCGGGTCGAGGCCGATGACCTGCGCATGATCGCCGCGGAACACGAGGACTTCGCCCGCACCCTCGAGGCGTTCGCCGACGCGCGCAGGCTGAGCGCCTTCCTTCGCCGTCAGGGCCCCTTTTCCGAGCTGCCGTCGCACGAGCTGGAACGCCTGGCCGCGCACCTGCGGCCGGCGCACTACGAGCCCGGCGACGTTCTCGTCCGTCAGGGCGAGGCCGGCGACGACGTGCTCCTCATCCGCGAGGGCGAGACGGTCGTGGTCCGCGAGGGACCCGACGGCGAGCGGCCGCTGAACCGTCTCGGACCCGGCTCGCTCATCGGAGAGATCGCCGTGCTCACCGGCGCGCCGCGCACGGCGACGGTCCGCGCGGCGACCGCGGTCGAGGCGCTCGTGGTCCCCGGGGAAAACGTGCGTGCGGTCGTCAAGCGGCACCGCGCGCTCCTCGACCGCGTCAGCTCGGTCATGCAGGCGCGCCACACTCCGAAGCGGACAGGCACACACCGGGTGGAACGCGCGCCAGACGATCTCGACGCCTTCATCCTCAATGACCCCGCGCGGGCGGTGTACATGCGCCTGGACAGGCAGGCCCACGCCATCTACGAGGACCTCGACGGCGAGCGCACGCTCCGAGACCTCGTGCTGAGGCACTTCGAACGCACCAGCCGCCTCGACCCACAGGCCGTCTTCGCGACGGTGGCCGCGTTGCAGGCCGCCGGTTTCGCGTCCGTTCCGCATGTCGTGAGCGACGCCCCCGATGCCCGCCTGATGCGGGTCGCCGACGCGATCCTGGCTCCGCGCATGGAGCTCGCGGACGCCGACGGCGCGGCGGCGCTGGTCCATCGGTTCGTGCGCCCGCTCTACTCGCGTCCCGGCGCGATCCTGAGCGCCATGCTCGGCGTGGTGGGGCTGCTGTCGGCCATCCCGCTGCTGCGGTCGGCGACGCCCGGCGACTTCGGGATCGGCGGCATCGCGGTCGCATTCGTTCTGCTGCTCGTTGCGGGCGTCGGTCACGAGATCGCGCACGCGGTCGCCGCGAAGGCCGAGGGCTGCCGTGTCGGACGGGCTGGGATGGGCCTGTTCTGGTTCACCCCGGTCGTCTACGTGGACACCTCGGCCACGTGGGCGATCCCACGCTGGGGCCGGATCCGCATCAACGCCGCGGGGCCACTCTTCAACCTCGCTTTCGCCGGCCTGCTCGGCGTCCTCGCGCACACCGTCAGCGGGCTCGCGCAGGACACTCTCGTCTGGCTGGCGCTCGCCAACCTGGCCCTCGTGATCTTCAACATGTCGCCGCTGCTCGAGTTCGACGGGTACTACGTGCTCGCCGATCTCACGGACACGAACGCTCTCCGCAAGAAGGCGATGCGATTCGTGTTCCGGGATCTCGTAGACAGTCCGCGCCGTCCGGCGTCACGCCGCGAGACAGGCTTCATGGTCTATGCGGTCGCGGCGCTCCTCTACGTGATCGTCATGAGCGCCCTCGTGCTGCGCAACGTGCCGGACATGGTCGGGGGCCTCGTGCCCGCGGCACTCGGTGACGGCGTGCGCGCGGCGATCGGCATCACCCTGGCGCTGGGGTTGACGGTGCTGATGGTGGCGCCTTTCATCCTCGAGGCCGTAGAGGCGCGGGCCCGGCCGGAGGCCGGCGCGGGCCTTCTTTAGGCCTTCACGGCTTTCTGTACAGCGCTACTCGTGCCTAACGCGGCCCCTTCTTTACCGACTCGGAAGGCGGGCGCAGGACGACGCCGCCGGTCTTGATGGCGAAAGCGGCGGAGAGATCGTTCTTCGAGACGCGCTCTTCGAGCCGCTCGACCTTGGCCGTTCCGCTGACGAACGTGGCGCGCTCGACGTCGGTCAGGTCGTAGCCGGCCAGAGCAACGTCGGGATCCTTCGCCAGGTGATCGCGGAACGTCGCGTCGTTGAGGGCGCGCTCGAGTACCTGGTGGACCGCCTCAGCCGACATGCTGTGTGGCCTCCTACGCCTCGCAAATGCCTTAACGGCTTTCTCTGCGGCGCTGCTAGTGCGAGTACGTGCCTACTCTAGTTGGCACTCTGCTAGCACCGAATACCTCGGTCCCTTTGGCGCCAAGACGCTCTGCATCACACTCACGACCTCGGCTCTGAAACGTAGTCCCGCAGGGACCCGCGCTCGCGCGACAGCGGAGCCGATGGCGCGGGCGTCCTGAACGGCGACATCCTCGCGGACACGGGCCAGGGTGATGTGCGGGCGCAGCGGCTTGAGATCGAACGGGACCGCGTCCTCCGACAGGGCGTCGCGCACCAGCTCCCCCAGCGCCAGGATCCGGTCCTGGGCGGCGCCCGTCCCGACCCAGACGACCCTGGGGCGCCCGGTGGGCGGGAAGCGCCCGACGGCCTCGAGCGGGACGTCGAAGGCGTAGGCCCGAGCAGCGGCGCCCTCGACCGCGGTCGTCACCTGCGCCACGCGCGTCTCCTCCAGCCACCCGATGAAGGCCAGCGTGACGTGCATCAGCTCCGGCCCTACTCGCTTGAGCCCCTTGAGCTCGGCCGGAACGAGCGCAGCCAGCTGCTCGGCAACGTCTAACGGGACCGGAAGCGCAACGAAGAGCCGGATCAGGTGATCAAGGCTAGAACGGGTCTGCCCCTACGCACGCGTAGCGCCGAAGCGACAGCCGTTAAGGCCTTAAAAGAGGCAAGCCGTTAAGGCAGTTAAGAAAGGAGCTGAGGCCTAAAGAAGACCCGCAGCGCTGGCCTGGTCAGCAACGAGGAATGCCAGGAACGCGATGGCCAAGATCGTGGTCCAGATCCCGAGCAGCGCGGTCCGGATGGGATCGATCCTTTCGAGGAGGCCAGTGTCTTCGTCGCTCACGGGTCACTACCAAAGCAACTCGCGTGCCCGTTACCGGGCCGTGACCTTCGTTACAACGTGGGCTGAGCCGAAAGGGCTCTGCCCCGGTGTACAGCCGCGGCGAAGGCCGCGTGTCTTACGCGGGGCTTGGCTTTGGAGCCGGTGCCGGGCCCTTGCCGCGGCGCTGGTCGTCGGCACCTGTGGCGGCGGTCGGGGGCTCCGTGGGCTGACCCGTGGAGGCCGCGGCTGGTACCTGCTCGCCGTCTTCGAAGATCTTGTCGAACTCGTCACTGGACAGCGTCTCGTCGGTTATGAGCCGCTGGACGACGATGTCCAGCTTGTCGCGGTGCTGGCTCAGGACCTCGTGCGCCCGCCGGCGCGCGCGGTCGACGATCTCCTTGACCTCGCTGTCGATCAGCTTGGCGACGTCCTCGGAGTAGTTCCGCTCCTCCTGGATCTGGCGG
>CAZTAI010000116.1:0-2718 GCA_964611555.1 uncultured Chloroflexota bacterium
ACCTACCGGAGCGGATCGAGCGAGGCGCAGGGTCTGGATCCCCAGACGGCGGGCGAAGAGGGCACGGTCTCATGGTCCTGGATCGTTGGCATCAACACGACGCCGGGTGACTGGTCCGTCGATGTCGAATGTGTGGGAGGGGACGGATCCCGCGGGGCCGGCCGCGCGAGCCTCGAGGTGCTGCCCTCGGAGGCAGGCACACTACCGCCGTGCTGCGCTGGATCGCCGCGTCCACCATCGGCTTCACGATCGCCGGCGCGGCGCTCCACTTTCCGGGATCCTTTCCGCCCGGGTCGGGCGGAACATCTTTCCAGGCGCAGGCGGCCGTTGTCGGCGTCGTCATGGGCGCTGTCAGCGGGGCGGTCGCGGGCGCGCTGCTCTGGCTTTCGATCCGCCCGCTGGCTTCCTGGATCATGGTGCCGGCGACCGCGCTGGGCTTCTCGGTCAGCCACGCGCTCGGTGACGGCCTGCCTGCGAACGTGGACTACCTGGTCATCGGCCTCGTCGCCGGGGCGGCCATGGGGATCGCGCAGCTCCGCGCCTTCCGCGAGCGCCCAGAGCCGCTCGGGTACATCGCCGGTAGCGCGCTCGGGCTCGCCGCCGGTCTCATCCTCGGCCTGGCGATCGCGGACGCCACCGGTCTGCTTCGGCAACCCTGGACACCCGGAGTCGGCGCCCTCCAGCACGTGCTCGTTTCCGCGATCGCCGGAGCGCTCTGGGGATGGGCCACGGGTCGGCGGGTCTTTAGGCGTACTCTTCCTACTACGCGCATGTAGGAGGTAGAGGTCATGAACGCGCAGGAGATCGACCGCACCTTGAGCGACACGGAGCGCGCGCTCGAGGGCGGTGGCAAGCCCGACCTCAAGCGCCTCGGCTTCTGGCGCGCGGTCGGCGCGGTGAAGCGCAGCCCGGACCTGATCTCCCGCTACGCCGACCAAATTGGCCGGATCGATCGCCAAGCCTTCGAGCGAAGCGTGCCACTCCGGTCGCCGGCGGCGCTCGGCATGGCGCTCGATGTCGCCGGCACGGCGGTGGGCGTCGGACTGATCGGGCTCGCGGTCGTGACGCCGCCACCGGGCGCATCCCCGCCTCTCTGGGTCTTCTCGCCATGGCACGAGCTGGTCTTCCTTGCCGGCTTCGGAGCGATCTACCTGACCACGCACACGCTCGCGCACTGGACCGTCGGTACGCTCATGGGCATCCGGTTCACGCACTGGTTCAGCACGCCGCCGCTGCGGCCGCAGCCCGGGTTCAAGACGGACTACGCCTCGTACCTGCGTACTCCGGCGCGTTCACGCGCCTGGATGCACGCATCGGGCGCGATCGTCAGCAAGGTCGTGCCGTTCGCGGTCTACCCGTTCGCGCTGCAGGCGGGTCTCGACCCGTGGGCCATCTGGGCGATCCTCGGCGTCGGCGTCCTCGGGATAGCAACGGACGCCCTGTACTCGGTGAGGGCGTCCGATTGGAAGAAGTTCAAGCGCGAGATGCGCGCCGCGCGCGCCTAGGTCTTCGCGCCGGCCTCTTCCATCTCCTCTAGCACCTCGTTCTTGAGGTCGTCCATCTGCGTGCCGAGCTCAGTGAGCTCTTCCTTGGAGAAGATCTCCTCGACCTTCGGGAAGAGCTTCTCTTCCTCCTCCTCGAAGGCGTGATGCTCGAGCTGCTCCTTCATGATCTTGGCCTTGGCCTTCCAGGTCTCGTCCTCGGGCTTGGTAGCGAGGACGTCCTCGGCGATCCGGTCTACGAAGCCGTGCTCGAGGTACGACTCGATCACGATCTCCTTGAGCTGTTTCGTCCTGGCCTTCTTCTCGACCGCCGGGTAGAAGATCTCTTCTTCGATCCGCTCGTGCGCCTTGAGCTCGGTCATGATCTTGTCGAAGACTTCCTTGCGCTTCTTCGGGTCTTCGGCCTTCTCGACCTCGCCGAACAGCTCCTTGATCTTCCGATGGTCCTTGCGCAGCAGCGCGATCGCGTCCATCCGTAAGTCCTCCCGTGACGTCTTTTGGAGGCACGAGGCGCAAGTTCCGCGCCAGACAGGTCGAGTTCGCTACCGCGACAGCTCGCTGAGCTCGACGAGGTCGAATGCCCGGCTGGCGTCCGAGAGCGCCTCGAAGTCCTTCCGGTCGCCTTCGATCACGAGCGCACCCCCCGAGCGCTCGGCCTCCGCCGAGACGAGCGCGTCCACCGCGCTCGGGCCGTTCCGTGGAGCGCCGCGGGCGGCGGACTGAGCGAGCGCCGCAGCTCGACGGGCCAGGGCCTCGTCCACCGAGCTCACTCGGAGCCGTGCGCAGATGTATTCGCCCGTCACCCGCAAGGCTGGTGGCGATCCGCCCAGGAACTCGGTGATGACCGGCGCAGAGGTCCGGAGCTCGTAGCCGAGCTCTGTGGACCGCCTGAGCAAGGCACGCAGACGCGTCCGGTCTCGTTGAAGCCCGACCAACGCGCCGGTATCGAAGACGAAGGTCCTTAGCGGGATCTCGCGCCCCTGGCGCTACGGCGGGCAAGCCGCCGCTCGCGGGCGCGCATCCACTTGCCCAGCCCCTCGTACAGCTTCTCATCCACCCCAACGCCCTCGCGGGCCAGCTCCGCGTCGGTCTCCTCGAGCATCTGGAAATAGAGCTTGTCGCGCACGGCCTCATTCAGGAATGAGCTCACGTTCGACGTTCTCTCGCGGATCATGCGAAGCAAGGTTCGGTCGAGGGTTGCCGAGACCTTCTCGTA
>CAZTAI010000116.1:2818-5756 GCA_964611555.1 uncultured Chloroflexota bacterium
GTAATCCTACCACCGATGCTACCGCGTCGCCCGCTCCAAGGATGTCTAGAGGTGGCTGGTGGTGCCCCGGTCCAGCGCGTCGAGGTGCGCGGTGTAGTGGTTGGAGAGCGTGAGGAGCCAGCCAAAGCAATTGAGATCGCCGTAATAGGGGTGCCGGCCCGTCGTGGCGAGGTCTGGCGCCGATGGGAACTCCGCCAGTAGCTGAGTGACACGCTCGGCCGCCTTCGTCGCGCGCGAAGCGATGTCGTCGCGCGTGACGCTCGCGGCGGCGGGCCGCGGCTGGCCGGTAGCGCCCGGCGTCTGCCCGCGGGCGAGTCGCAGCGCGATGCCGACGACGCCCCGCTCCACTGTGAGCACGTGGACCGCGATCTGGCCTACGCCCCAGTTCGTGTCGTCGCCCTTCACCAGGTCCGCGTCGCTGGTGCGAGCCACGCGCGCGAGCACGCGCGAGCGGCCGCGCCCTAGGGCTTCGGTCGTGAGGCGGAGCGTCTCGCGCAGCCACTCCGGGCGGTCCGACGGCTCGTCGACGACGATCAGGCTCATCTGGACCTCGTGTAGAGGCGCCCGCCGAAGCGAATGAGCTCGAGCGGCGTGTAGGCGACCGACAGCAGCTCGACCTGCGAGTCCTTGAGCGGGCCGTCCAGGAGCAGCAGGCGGTCGGGGCGCGCGAACGCGAGCTCGACCGCGGCCGGCTCGGGCGGTGGCTCCTCCATGACCTTGCGCAGTGACCCGAAGGGATGCTGCTTCAGGACCAGCTTCTCGCCCTCGCGCACGATCTCGAGCTCGCTCGCGGGCTGCCGGTAGCGGCCGATGACGCGGTCGATCTCCGTCTCGCTCGCGTCGTGCCGCCCAGTCGGCGGCCGTGTGACGCCGAGGTACCGCTGCCACGACCATTTCGTGATCGCGTTGTGGAGCTGCGTCGCCTGGCTCGAGTTGGTGAGCATGGCGAGGGCGAAGCGCTTCTGCGGCGCGATCCAGAGGAGTGCCTGCTGCCCGATCGTCGCGCCGCCGTGGCCGATGATGCGGACGCCGTCGACGTCCTCGATCTGCCAGGCGATCCCGCGGAACTGCCCGAGGGCGGCCGCGACGAGCGGCGAGCGCATGTGCTCGACGGACTCCGCACTGAGGTACCGGTACCCGCCACTGGCCGTTCCGTCGCCGAAGTGGAAGCGCGCCCACTTGAGCAGGTCGCCGACGGTCGAAACGATCGCGCCCGCGGCGTTCTGCGCGCGCGGGATCGCCCACGGACGCGCGACGCGCGGCTGACCGTCGAACACGTTGTGTCCGACCGCGAACCGGTGCGTGATGACCTCGCCGGCGTACAAGAAGGTGCGCTCGAGACGGAGTGGCGCGAAGAGCCTCTCGCGCATGACGGCCTCGACGGGCTGTCCCGTTACGACCTCGACGACGCGGCCGGCCAGGCAGAACGCGGCGTTGTTGTACGCCCACACCGAGCCCACCGGGACCTGCTGCTCTAGTTCCGCCATCGAAGCGACGTACTTGTTCAGCGCGTCGTCGCTCGTGCCGAAGTCCTCGAAGTGGTCGCCGAACCAGCCGGCCGTGTGCGTCAGGCAGTGGCGGAGCGTTACGCGGGCGACGGCGTCGGCGTCACGGAGGCGCAGCTCGGGCAGGTACGTTCGCACGGGGGCGTCGAGGTCCAGCAGCCGCTCCTCGGCGAGACGCATGACCAGCGTGCCGAGGAACGTCTTTGTGATCGAGCCGACCTGGAAGAGCGTGTCCGGCGTGATCGGCAGCGGATGGTCGACGCTCGTGACCCCGAACGCGGCGGTGAGCTCCTCGTCATCGGTGGTGATCCCGATGGCGACGCCCGGGATCGGGCTCTTGCCCTGCTCCTCCTCGACGATGCGCCGGATCTCGTCCACTGCGGGTACGGTCGCGGTGACCATTTCACCTGAACGTTAGCGCGGAACATTGCGCAGTTGACGTTTGCCGATCGCTCCCGCTGCTAGCCTCCTCGCCCTGTGGCAGTGACTGTTCCGACGGGCTACGCCATCGAGCCGATCGACCTGACGGGCGCCTCCGACGAGGTGCTCCGTCCGTTCGTCGAGCTCACCTGGGTGCTGGACCACGAGGCCATCCCCGAGGATCCGAAGCGGCCCTTCGACGCGATCGCGCAGCGCTTCCGGATGTACTCGTCCATGTTCGACCGCTGGCGCTGGGCCGCGTGGACGCCCGAGCACGAGCTCGCCGGCCAGATGGTGGTCAACCGCTCGAACACGGACAACTTCCATATCCGCCACGTCTACCTCGTTGTCCACCCTGAGCACCGCCGCCGGGGGATCGCGCGCGGCCTTCTCGCGCGGGGCATCGAGCGCATCGAGAACGATGTCGAGACGCGCACTGACAAGCCGCTGCTCCTGGAGTCATGGTCCACGGACCGCATCCCGGCCGCGGCGGCGTTCGCGAGCTCCATCGGCGCGATGCCCGGTCTGCGTGCGCGCTCGAGCCAGCTCGACCTCGGTGCTATCGACCGCTCGAAGATGCGGGAGTGGGCATCGATCGACCCGCAGGGGTATCGGCTCGAGTGGCTGGACGATGTGACGCCAGATCGGCTGATGGCGAACGTCATCACGGCGCAGGTGACGATGAACACCATGCCGCGCGAGGGTCTGCAGTGGGAGGACTGGAAGGTCACCCCCGAGATCATCCGCGAGTGGGAGCGCCTCTCGAAGGAGCGCGGGCAGAAGCGGCTGATGGTCATCGCGATCGATGAGGTGACGGGTGAGACCGCGAGCTTCACCGAGATCTTCCACGACCCGCGCGTTCCCAGCGTGCTCCACCAGGGCGGCACCGCGACGGTCCCCGCGCACCGCGGCAAGGGGCTAGGCAAGTGGGTGAAGGCGCAGATGATCGAGCGCGTGCTGCGCGATCAAGCGGGGGCGCGCTACATCCGGACGGAGAACGCCGGATCGAACGA
>CAZTAI010000117.1:0-2544 GCA_964611555.1 uncultured Chloroflexota bacterium
CTCGGGCGGCGCGCACGCGTAGCCGACGCGCCAGCCGGTCATCGCGTACGACTTCGAGAAGCCGGCGAGGTAGATGGTCCGCTCGCGCATGCCCGGCTCGCCCAGGATCGACTGGTGCTCTGTCCCGTACACGAGGCGGTCGTAGATCTCGTCCGAGTACACGATGAGGTCGTGCTGCCGAACGAGGCGCGCGATGCCCTCGACGTCACCCGGCTCCAGCACAGCACCGGTCGGGTTGCTGGGGAAGCCAAGGAGGATCGCCCGCGTGCGCGGCGTGATCGCGCGCTCCACGTCGATCGGCCGAAGGCGGAAGTCGTGGTCCTCCTGGGTCGGGACCGGGACCGGGATCCCGCCGGCGAGAACGATGCCCGGCACGTAGGCGACGTACGAGGGGTCGGCGATGATCACCTCGTCGCCCTCGTTCAGCGTCGCGCGGAGCGCGAGATCGACCGCCTCCGAGACGCCGACGGTGACGAGGATCTCGCTCATCGGGTCGTAGCGGATGCCGCGGAGCCGCTCGGTGTGCTCGGCGATGGCCTCGCGCAGCTCGCGGATCCCGTAGTTCGAGGTGTACTTGGTGCGACCGTCGGCGATCGAGCGCGCCGCCGCGTCGCGGAAGCGATCCGGCGTGATGAAGTCGGGCTCACCCACCCCGAGCGAGATCGTCCCCTCGACGCCCGAGACCCGGTCGAAGAACTTGCGGATCCCGCTGGCGGGCAGCCGCGCGACCCGCTCGTTGGTCAGCGGTCGCTTCGTGATGGCCATCTCTCGCCTCCTTAGGCCGCGCGCGCCGCGGGGGGACGCATCCGATGGTGCTCCGTCGCGCGCTCGTACGCCGCGGCAACGCGGAACATGGTCGCCTCCTGATACGACGCTGCGATCACCTGCAGCCCTACCGGGAGCCCTTCGGAGAGGCCGCAGGGGACCGAGATCCCCGGCAGTCCCGCGATGTTCACGGGAAGCGTGAACACGTCGTTCAGATACATCGCGAGCGGGTCGTTCGTCTTCGCGCCGATGCCGAACGCGACCGTCGGCGAGGTCGGCGTCACGAGCGCATCAACACGCGCGAACACGTCATCGAACTCCTTCTTGATGACCGTCCGCACCTTCTGTGCCTTGACGTAGTAGGCGTCGTAGTACCCGGTCGAGAGCGCGTAGGTACCCAGGATCAAGCGGCGCTTCACCTCGGCGCCGAAGCCAGCGCCCCGCGTGGCCTTGTACGTCCCGACCAGGTCGGGGCCTTCGACACGGAGTCCGTAGCGCACCCCGTCGTATCGCGCGAGGTTGGCCGAAGCCTCGGCGGGCTGGACGATGTAGTAGACGCCGAGAGCATGGTCCGTCGACGGCAGCGAGACCTCCTCGATCTTCGCGCCCTGGGACTCGAGCTCCTTGATCGCCGCCCGTACCGCGCGCTCCACACCCGGCTCGATACCTTCGATGAAGTACTCGCGAGGGACGCCGAGCCGGAGCCCCTTCACGCCGCGCTCGAGATCGCGACGCAGGTCCTCCCGCGGCAGCGGCATCGTCGTCGCGTCGTGCGCATCGACGCCGAAGAGCGCCTGGCACACGAGGGCGATGTCCTCGACGGTTCGGCCGAACGGGCCGATCTGATCGAGCGAGGACGCGAACGCGACCACGCCGTACCGCGAGACGCGTCCGTAGGTCGGCTTCATGCCGACGACGCCGCTCAGTGCGGCTGGCTGGCGGATGGACCCACCCGTGTCGGTGCCGATCCCGAAACAGACCTCTCCCGCCGCGACCGCCACCGCCGAGCCGCCGGAGGAGCCGCCCGGCACGCGCGTGGGGTCCCACGGGTTCTTGACCGGTCCGAAGGCAGAGTTCTCGTTGGACGACCCCATGGCGAACTCGTCGAGGTTGGTCTTACCGATCATCACGGCGCCCGCGCCGTCGAGCCGCTCCACCACGGTCGCCGAGTACGGCGGCACGTAGCCATCCAGGATCTTCGAGCCTGCGGTCGTCTCGACGCCGGCGGTACCGACGATGTCCTTGCACGCCCACGGCACGCCGCAGAGCAGCGAGGTGTCGCCTGCCGCGATGCGCTCGTCGGCGGCGCGCGCCTGCGCCAGAGCGCGATCGCGAGTGACGAGCAGCCAGGCGTTGTACGGATCAGCGCTGGCGCCGTCGGCCGCGACCTTCGCGAGCTCGACCGCGCTTGTCTTGCGGCTACGCAGAAGCTCCGCGGCTTCGCGGATGCTGCCGGGCAGCTCACCCACGCGCGCGCTCCTCCGGGCGTTCTTCGATGATCGTCTGGACGCGGAACAGGTCGCCATCGCGCGTCGGGGCGTTGCGCATCGCGTCCTCGAGCGAGAGGCTCGGGCGGACCTCGTCGTCGCGCATCACATTGGTCAGGGGCAGCACCGAAGCGGTCGGAGCGATGTCCTCCGTATCGACCTCTCGCAGCCTTCCTACAGAGTCGAGCACGACCGAGAGCTGCTTGGTGAAGCGCTCCACTTCATCGTCCGTCAGCGCGATCCGGGCAAGATCGGCGACATGGCGGACGACCCCTGGATCGATCTCGCTCAC
>CAZTAI010000117.1:2644-5715 GCA_964611555.1 uncultured Chloroflexota bacterium
GACTTCCGCACCAACGCCATCGGACGACTGCGGCGCACGCTGAACACGACGCTGGCGGTGGTCTTCGGAGACGACCGCGCCGTGATCGGCGCGACCGAGCGCATGAACCAGGTCCACGCGCGTGTCCGTGGGACCGCTGACAGCGGTCGCCGCTATGCCGCGCTCGATCCGCGGCTGCTCCTGTGGGTGCAGACGACGCTGGTGCTCACGTCGCTGCGGCTCTACGAGCGGGTGATGGGGCCGCTCTCTTCTGTTGAGCGCGAGGCGTACTGGGAGGAGACCAAGCCCATCGCTCATCTCCTGGGGATCCCACCAAGGGTGCTGCCCGCGACGATCGCGGATCTCGAAGCCTTCGAGCGCGAGATGCTCGCGAACGAGGTCAGACCCGACGCGACCGCGCGCGGCGTCGCCCGCGACGTGCTGCGGCCGTTCCCGTGGATCCCCGACCCCCTCTACTGGCCGAGCGACGCGCTCGCGGCAGCGCTTCTGCCGCCTCCGTTGCGGCGAGCGTTCGGTCTCCGCTACGGATCGCCGGAGCGGATGCTCTTTCGCGCTGTGACCCTCACAGTGCGGGCCGTGCGCGGACTTCTTCCCGAGTTCCTGACCGTCGTGCCGCAGGCGCGCCGCTTCGAGCGGCGCCGGGTCGGCTAGCTGGTGCTCGAGCACGTCAAGTGGTTCACCGATCCGTCACTGCACCCGACGCGCTATGAGCTTCTGTTCACCTGGCCGGTCCTGCTGGCGTTCGTGCTGGGGCTCGCGGCGATCGGCGTCGCGTACTGGATCCAGCACAACATCCCCGAACCCGAGGTCGCGCGTGCGCTGGAACGCTTCGCCCCGTACGGGCCGCTCGCGCTCGGGCTTCTCCTGGCGGTCGCCCTTCTCGCGGCCAGCGCCATCGGTGTCCTGTTCGTGCCGAGCCTCGAGATCCACCCGGGCGAGCCGCTCGGTACGCCCCTCCTCGTGATGGAGGCCGTCGCGGGAGTGTCGATCCTCCTGGGCCTTGCCACGCGCGCGGGAGCGATCATCGTCGTGCTCCTCGGTGTCGTTGCGATGCAGCCGTTCACGTTCGAAGCGATCCTCGAGCAGGTCCACATCCTCGGGATCGCCATCTTCCTGTTCCTGATCGGCCGCGGTCCTCTCTCTCTGGACCGCATCCGCCGGGTGAAGCCGCCGGTCAAGGATCCGCTGGTCCCCGCCGCGGCGCTCACATCGCTACGGCTCCTCATGGGCTTCGGGATCGCCTACAACGCCCTGACCGAGAAGCTGCTCAACCCGTCGCTCTCGCAGGCGCTCCTCGATGCCCACCCGGGCCTGAACCTGCTCGAGCCGTTCGGCCTTCCGGATCCGGTCTTCATCTGGCTCGCGGGCACCACGGAGCTGGCGATCGGCCTCGTGATCATGTCCGGTCAGATCACTCGTCCGGCCATGGCGGTCGGAGCGTTCCTCTTCACGATCAGCCTCTTCTACTTCGGATGGCTGGAGCTCCTCGGCCACCTGCCGTTCTTCGGCATCATGCTGCTGCTGTTCATCGCGCCCAACGCGAACAGCTGGCGCGCGCGGCATGCTCTGCGTCCAGCCGCCTGAGGCATCCGAGGTCCAAGGTCGCTCGTAGCATCCGAGTGGCGATGACGCGCGATGTGGACCCCCAGGAGCTCTTCACACCGATAGCGCCGACGTATGAGCGCGCGAGCTCGCTCCTCAGCCTCGGCCTCGAGAGCGGGTGGCGCAGGCGCCTGGTGGACCGGGCACGGCCGCGCGAAAGCGACCTCTACCTCGACGTCGCGACCGGTACGGGCCTCGTCGCGCGCGAGCTCCGTCAGCGGTCACGTTGCCGCGTCGTCGGGATCGACATCACCGCGGGGATGCTCGCGGCGGCCGACCGCAGCGACGGCATCCGGTTCGTGCAGGGCCGTGCGGAACGGCTCCCCTTCCCGGATGCGAGCTTCGACGGGCTGACATTCACCTACCTATTGCGTTACGTCGACGACCCTACGGCGACGATGCGCGAGCTCGCGCGGGTGGTCCGGCCCGGCGGGCGCATCGCGATGCTCGAGTTCGCGCGCCCAGGGTCGCTGCCGCTGCGGATCGGCTGGTGGCTCTACACGCGGCTCGCGCTTCCGGTCCTCGGATCGCTCATCTCAGGGGACTGGCGCGCGATCGGACGGTTCCTGGGCGGATCCATCGACGGCTTCTACGACCGGCATGCGATCGAGACCGTGTGGCGCGACGCCGGTATCGAGGACGTGCGCACCGAGAGTCTCTTCCTCGGATCCGCGGTCGTCGCCTACGGCCGAGCGGCATCGCCGTCTCGGATCGAGAGGACGCGATCCTCTGAGTCCCGGCGCACCGGCCCCGCCTTCTACGCGATGTCGTCCGGCGGCTGGCGCGACTACGTCACGCTCCTCCACCCGCCGTACACGGCGTGGCATCTGAGCTACGTCGCGCTAGGCGCGGCGCTCTCACCGACGCTGCAGCTCGACCGGCTGGCAGGGACCCTCGTCGCCTTCTTCCTGGCACTCGGCATCGGCGTTCACGCGCTCGATGAGCTGAATGGCCGGCCGCTGCAGACGCGCATCCCCGACCGCGTGCTGCGCGTCTTCGCGGTGCTGGGCCTCGGTGGTTCCGTGGCGCTCGGGCTTGCCGCGACGACGGTCCTGGGCCCCGGCCTCCTCGTGTTCATGACCGTCGGCCTCGTCCTCGCCCTCTCCTATCCCCTGGAGCTCGCGCGGGGACGCCTGCACAGTGACCTCTGGTTCGCGCTCGGCTGGGGCGCGTTCCCGGTCCTCACCGCGGCGTGGGTGGGCGGAGGGATCACGGCCGCGGCGGTCGCGGGCGCGGCATACGCCGTCGCGCTCTCGTACGCGCAGCGCTCGCTCAGCACGTGGGTGCGGATGCTTCGCCGGCGAGCGGAGAGCGTGGCCGGCGAGATCCGGATGACCGACGGCGAGCGCGTGTCACTCGATAGCACCCGTCTGATCGCCGCACCCGAAACAGCCCTGCTGTGGCTGACCCTCGTCGCGGTGCTGGTACCGCTCGGCTTGATCCTCTTCCGCCTCACGGCGTGACCTAGG
>CAZTAI010000118.1:0-5596 GCA_964611555.1 uncultured Chloroflexota bacterium
AGGTCGTACCCCACCTTCAGGCCGCCCGCGATGAAGAACGGCAGGCCCAGGGCGGCCACGCTGAATGCGAAGCCGGCGAGGGCCGGCGATACCGCCGTGGCGGCCACGCGGGCGAGATTGAGGACACCTGCGGTGGGGGTGCGCTCGTCTAGCGCGACCACGGCCATCGTGTACGACTGGCGGGTCGGGACGTCCATCTGCGAGATGCTCATGCGGGCTAGGAACACGGCCACCGCGAGCGGTGCCGTCGGCATGAGCGGGACCAGCATCAGCAGGACGTTCGAGGGCAGGTGCGTGAACACCATGGTGTTCAGCAGGCCGATGCGGCCGGCGAGCCACCCGGCCGCAAGGAGCGACGCTCCGGAGAGCACGTTGACCCCGAAGAAGAGGACCGCGAGCTGCTCGGGCGGGAGGCCCCAGCGCAGGAAGAACCAGTACGCGACGACCGAGTGGAGCACGAACCCGCCCGCGAAGGAGTCGAGGGCGAAGAGCGCCGCCAGCCGCGCGACGATGCCGCGTGAGCGGTGGATGCCGAAGTAGCGGCGCTTGCCCTCGACGCGGGCCGTCTCGACCTGGTCGGAGAGGCCGGCGAAGAGCGCCACGTTCGCGAGGCCGACCAACGCATATACGACGAAGAGCGGGCGGTACGCATCGGCACCGCTGAAGCCGAGGGTCGCGAACGCGGCGACGGACCCGGCGAACAGCGATCCCAGGGCCTGAGCCCAGTTCGCGACCGTGTTGTAGACGGAGAAGAGCCAGGTGCGCCGGGAGTCCGGCGCCGTCTGCGGGAGGATCGCCTGCTCGACGGTCTGGAACACGCCTACCTCGGAGCTGGTCACGCTGATCGTCCCGGTGAAAGCGCCGAGCACGAGCAAGAGCGGGTCGCTCGTGAGCGCGAAGACCAGCCCGCCTGCGGTCATGAGGAGCGCCATGACAGCGACCGTCCTCCGGCGTCCGACGCGGTCTGCCATCAGCGACCAGAACACGGTCATCGCGGCCGACCCGGCGATCGCCGCGGTGAGGACGAGACCCACCTCGACGGCGTTCAGGCCGAGGAGGTCGAGGTAGGCGCCGAGGACCACGGCCAGGTACCCGTAAGCGAAGGTGCGAAGGGCCCGGGCGACGAGGATCCGGCGGGCGTCGGCCGAGAGCCAGGCAAGCGGCATCGGCGAAGGCTAGCCGCGAGGCAGAGTTAGGGCGATGAGCTGGAACGAGGCGGTGTACGCGCTGGTGCGTCGCGTGCCGCGCGGGCGGGTCGCCACCTACGGCCAGATCGCCGAGCTGCTGGGACGCCCGCGCGGAGGTCGCGAGGTCGGCTGGGCGATGTCGGCTTGCTCGGATCCGCAAGTGCCCTGCCACCGGATCGTCGACCGGAACGGCCGCCTCGCGCCGCGCTTCGCGGGCGTCGGCCCGATCGCGCAGCGCGACGCGCTGGAGCGCGAGGGTGTCAGGTTCCGGGGCGAGAACGTGGATCTGGATCGGTGGCTGTGGGCGCCGCGAGCGACGGTGACCGCCGGCCTGTTGGTCAGCGGCCGACGTCCCTCCGCCGCATCGACGCGGCGGCGAGCACCGTCCCAACGACGCCGATCGCGATGAGCGTGGCGATCCCACCCCACTCCACGCCCGTCGACATGGGTGTGCCGTACAGCGCGTAGATCGAGGTGTTCCGGATCCAGTCGGGGAGATCGAAGAGCGGCGCGAACTGTTGCGTGAAGTAGCTGATGATCGCCACTGCCGTCAGGACCGACAGAGCGATCCTGGGTCGCCAGCCGGCAAGGGTCGCGCCGATGGCTCCGAATGCGTACGGCACCGTGACCATCAGCGCCGACGCGACCGCGAAACGATCTCCTGACAGCTCGATCCTCTCGCGCCCCGACATGATCCACACCGCGGCCGCGCCCGCGGCGACGATGACGCTGACGCCGATCAGGAGCGCCGCCAGCCGCTCCATCGCGATCCGCACGCGCGACGCGGGCTGGGCGAGGATCGACTCGAGCCGGCCTTCGGCATCATCGGCCACCCAACCGGCGACCTGGAAGATCGAGTAGAGCGACAGGAGCAGCAGGGCGGTCGAGCCCCAGATAACGCCGACGAACGTGTCGTATCCGGACGTCCCAAGCCGTTCGAAGTAGATACGCATCGCAGGGATCGCGAGCAGCGCGTCGACCATCGTCCGCGTGAGCGAGACGAGGAAAGCGGCCAGCGCGGCGATGCCGATCGCCCAGGCGGCGATCGTTTCGCGCTGCTGATCGACGATGGCGAGCACGGGCATCCGCAGGAACGGGTCGGCCGCCGGTCGCCGTGTGGGACGGCTCGTGTGCGCGAGGATGCGCACGAGCGAGCCTCCCAGGTCGCGGGCCGCGAAGCCGGCCAGGCTCGCCCCGACGAAGGCGACGGTGGCCCCGAGCAGCCCCAGGGTCGTCCCGATGTCCAGGTCGCCGTCACGCAGGAGGGGGTCGCTCCGCTCGTAGGCCCAGAACGGGGACAGCGACTGGATCGTCTCGAGCCCGCCGTTGCGAGCAGCAGCGTTCACCAGATACAGCGCGAAGACCACGATCCCCGCAAGACCAGCAGCACCGGTGCGGGTGGTCCGGAGCTGGGCGGCCGCGAGCGTGATCGCGAAGCAGCAGAGCGAGAGCGCGGTGATGGCGACGCCCTGCTTCGCCAGGTCCACCGGGTCCAGCTCCTCAGCCGAGACGATCGCGCCGAGCCAGGCCGCCGCCAGCATCGCGGCCGTCGTAGCCACCGCGACCAGCGCGAACGCCGCGACCCGGGTCAGCAGATAGCGCGAGCGCCGGATGCCGGCGGCTAGCCACTGCTCCACCAGGCCCCGCTCCTCGTCCCCTCGGGCCGCACCGCTCCCGGCGATGACCGCCCAGAACGCATAGGGGATGGCGAGGCTGCCGAAGTGACGCCACTGGAGGTAGCCGGAGAGCGTCTCGAGCTCCAGCGGCGCGGGAAGCATGTATGAGAGCTGCCGCCCGAGGATCTGCATCTGCTGCGCGAAGATCGCGCGGGCCTGCGGGTCGTCGCCGGCGATCTGGGCAAAGCCGATCGCGTTGCCCAGCGCGGCCAGCATGCCGATAGAGGTCATCGCCGCGAAGCCGCCGAGATGGGATCGCAGCGAGATCCGAAGGAGGATCACCGGTAGTAGGAGAGGAAGACCTCTTCGAGGCTCGGCTCGCGGCTCGTGAGCGCGACCACGCGGGCACCCGAGATCGCCGCGAGCAGCGGCTCGATGCTTCCTCGGAGCATCCCGCTGACGTGGCGCCCATCGATCGCGAGCTGCTCCAGCGCCGGGACCCCTCGCAGCCGCTCGATAGGTGGATCGTCGGCGAACTCGAGCTCGATCCGGTGCGCGCGGATCCCGGCGAGCTCGTCGAGCGGACCGACCGTGACCAGGCGGCCCTCGCGCACGATGCCCACCCGGTCGCAAACGTGCTCGACCTCTGACAGCACGTGCGAGGAGAGGAAGATGGTGGCGCCTCGCGCGCGTGCATCGCGCACCAACGAATAGAAGGCCTGCTGGTGTAGCGGGTCGAGGCCGCTGGTCGGCTCGTCGAGGATCAGCAGCGGCGGGTGGTGCATGAAGGCCAGCGTCAGCGCGAGCTTCTGCTTGTTGCCGTGCGAGTACTCGCGGTAGCGACGGCCGAGGTCGAGGTCGAGTCGCGAGGCCACGTCGGCGACGGCGTCGTCGTCGACGCCGCCCCGGAGGCCCGCCAGGTACGCGACGATCTCGTCGCCCCGCCATCCCCCGAACTGGGGCAGCTCACCTGGCACGTACCCGACCCTGCGCTTCACCTCGACCGAGTCGCGCTGCACATCGAGCCCGAAGATGGCGGCCGAGCCGCGAGTGGGGTGGATCATGCCCATCAGCTGTTTGATCGTGGTGGTCTTCCCCGCCCCGTTGGGTCCCAGGAAGCCGAATACCTCGCCCGGCGCCACGGCGAGGTCGAGGTCGAAGATGCCACGACCCACCCCGTAGTCCTTCGTGAGGCCTCGGGTCTCGATGGCGTTCACGGGCCGAGTGTCGCTTACTTGCCCGCCCTCTGCCGGTACTCTCGCGCCGTGCCGTACGAGTTCCGCACGATCATCGAGCCGTTCCGGATCCACTCCGTCGAGCCGCTGCGCATGACGACGGAGGCACAGCGAAAGGACCGGATCCGCGAGGCCGGGTACAACCTGTTCGGCCTCCGCGCCGAGGACGTCCTCATCGACCTGCTGACAGACTCCGGGACCGGAGCCATGTCGCGCGACCAGTGGGCCGCGGTCCAGCACGGCGACGAGAGCTACGCCGGCTCGCCATCGTGGTTCCGCTTCCTCGAGGCCGTGCAGAAGCTCTTTCCCTTCAAGCACGTGATCCCGACGCATCAAGGCCGCGCAGCCGAGCGCATCCTCTTCACCGCGATCGGCGGACCGGGCAAGGCCATACCGAACAACACCCACTTCGACACGACCCGGGCGAATGTCGAAGCGACGGGCGCGGAAGCGGTCGACCTCGTAGTGCCGGAAGGCCGCCAGCCGCGGGCGCTACATCCGTTCAAGGGCAATATGGACGTCGCGGCGCTCGATGCCTTCCTCGCGAAGCGCTCGGTGGACGTCCCGGTCGTGTTCGTGACCATCACGAACAATTCCGGCGGCGGCCAGCCGGTTTCCCTCCGGAACCTGCGGCAGGTCCGTGCCGTGTGCGATCGCTACAAGGTCCCGCTCTTCCTGGACGCGTGCCGCTTCGCTGAGAACGCCTGGTTCATCAAGTCGCGCGAGGAGGGGCAGGCCGACCGCGCCATCCCGGACATCGTGCGCGACATGGCGGCGCTCGCCGACGGCATGACCATGAGCGCGAAGAAGGACGGCCTCGCCAACATCGGCGGCTGGCTCGCCATGAACGACGACGCGCTGGCGGAGCGGTGTCGAAACTTGCTGATCCTCACCGAGGGCTTCCCCACCTATGGAGGCCTGGCGGGCCGCGACCTCGAGGCGATCGCTCAGGGCCTGGATGAGGTGGTCGACGAGAACTACCTCCGCTACCGCATCCGCTCGACCGAGTACCTGGCCGACGCCATCGACCGCGCGGGCGTTCCGATCGTGAAACCAGCGGGCGGTCACGCGGTCTACATCGACGCGCGCGAGATGCTGCCGCACATCCCGCCCCTGCAGTACCCCGGTCAGGCGCTCGCGGTGGCGCTCTACGAGGCCGGCGGGATCCGCAGCGTCGAGATCGGGACGGTCATGTTCGGCCGCCACCCGGACGGGACCGAGTCGCCGGCGGCGATGGATCTGGTGCGCATGGCGATCCCCCGGCGGACGTACACGCAGAGCCACATCGACTACGTCATCGAGGTCGTGCTGGCCGTCGCGGAGCGAGCCGGCGACCTGCCCGGATACGGGATCGTGTCGGAGCCGCCCCAGCTGCGGCATTTCACCGCCCGTTTCGAGCCGTTATCACCTTCATGATCGGAGCCCTGCTCGCGGCGCTCCTCGTTGCGAGCACCCCGCAGCTCGCGCAGGTCCCCGCCAGGCTGCACATCGACAGCGCGATCGGAGCGGCCGACCGAGCGCTGATCGAGATGCAGGTGGCCGCCGACATCGAGGCGGT
>CAZTAI010000119.1:0-5588 GCA_964611555.1 uncultured Chloroflexota bacterium
GTGCCGTGGCGCGCGATCTCGCAGGCGCGGTGGAAGCGCAGCTGGTGGCTGCGGAACCGCTCGCTGGCGTAGTCCGCGGCCTGACCCGTGGTCACGAGGAATGGCCAGTCGCTGGATTGGGCGAGCAGCAGCTCGCGCGCGGCCTGCCGCAGCGCGCGCTGGTGGAGATCGTCGGAGGCGACGGCCGGACGTAGATCGGCGAAGCGCTCGCGCATGCGGTCGAGCTCCTCCCAGATCCACGCGGTGCCTTCGTTGAGCCAGGTGGAGTGGTCGGTCTGCTTCCCCCAGGACCCCTCCCGCAGGTCGACGCGCTCCGTGGGCGGATCGGCGACGAGCCGGTCGGCGATGGTCGTGGTCGCGGGTCCGTTGGCGGCCGTGCGCCGCAGCACGTCGGCGAGCCAGTCGACCCCTTCGAACCACCAGTGGCCGAAGAGCTCGCTGTCGAAGGTGACGACGAGCGTGCCGTCGCGGCCGGTCTGCGTTCGATACTCATCAAGGGACGAGCGCACCAGTCCGACGAAGTGCTCCGCGTGGGTGCGGACGCGCTCGGCGGCGCCGCCCGGCGAGTACTCGTCCTTCTGGGAGAGGTCGGACTTCACGTCGGTGACGCGCCAGTAGCGGAGGCCGGAGCGCTCGTCCTTGCGATGGAACTCGCGGTACTGCGGATCGCCCGGGTAGCCCCGCAGCGCCGACCAGACCTGGCCGCTGACCTCGGGGTGCCGAACGATGACCGCGACGTCGGAGTCGGCCACGAGGTACGGGCGGAAGACATCGGCCTCGGGCAAGCCGGCCCCCACGGGGCGCTCCAGCGTCGCGACCGACGCGAGAGACGCGCCGGATCGGTAGCGCTCCCGCGCCGACCGCCGCATGCGTCCCGCCGAGACCGCGCGTCCGAGGATGAGCTGGGCGTCCGTGAAGAAGTGCGTGAACCCGTGCTCCTCTAGAAGGCGCTCGAGGCCGGGGCGGTACGCGCACTCCGGCACCCAGATCCCCGTCGGCTCGATGCCGAGCAGCCGCCGCGAGGTCCTCCGGCCGGTGTCCAGCTGAAGGTGTACCGATGCCTCATCGAGCAGCGGCAGGTAGCCGTGCGTCGCGGCACTGGTGAGTAGCTCGAGATGGCCGCTCCTCGCCAGATCCGCGAAAGCACCAACGAGGTCCCGGTCGAAGCGGACCACGTACGCGCTGCCGAGCGATCGGTACAGCGTCGCGTAGAAGGTCGCGAGCTCCTGCCGGCGACCGGATGTGAGCTTGCGGTCGGTCTCGGCACGGCGGATCTGGTCGTCGATGTACTCGACCGCGCGGTGGATGACGTCGCGATCCGCGAGCTGCTCGAGGAGCGTCGGCGTGAGCCCGAGCGTGAGCTTGAACGGGACCTCCGCGGCGCGAAGGTCGTGCAGCGTGACGAGGATAGGCAGGTACGTCCCGAGGATCGCCTCGTGCACCCACTCTTCGCCGTGAGGCCAGCGCCCGGCGCCCCGGGCATACGGCAGGTGGGAGTGGAGGACGAACGCGAAGGCCTCGGGCACGGAGACCATTCTGTCCGCTGCCCGCGCACGCGTCCTGCGCACCTAGCATTCGCGCGCCATGGCCGCCTTCGAGATCGACGCCGACATCCGCGTGGCCTCCACGCTGCCGGGGCGCGTGTACTCGGACCCCGAGATCTTCCGTCTCCAGCGCGAGCGGATCTTCGCGCGGACGTGGCAGTTCGTCGGGCACGAGGACCTGGTGCGAGTCCCGGGCCAGGTGCATCCGTTCACGCTGCTTCCCGGGACCCTCGATGAGCCCCTGGTCCTGATCCGGGACGATCGCGACCGCGTTCGCTGCCTCTCGAACGTGTGCACTCATCGCGGGACGCTCGTCGTGGAGGGCCCCGGCCACCTCCAGCAGCTGCGCTGCCGCTACCACGGCCGCCGCTTCCACCTCGACGGCCGCTTCCACTCCATGCCGGAGTTCGAAGGGGCGAAGGACTTCCCGTCGAAGGCGGACGATCTCCCGGAGGTCGCACTGGCCTGGTGGGAGAGATTCATGCTCGTCGCCCTCGACCCGCTCGTTCCATTCGCCGAGATCGCCGCGCCGATGACCGCGCGCCTCTCCGGGCTGCCGTTCGACCGGCTCGCGTTCGACAGCGCGGCGGCGCGCGACTACGTCGTGGAGGCGAACTGGGCCCTCTACGTCGACAACTACCTCGAGGGCTTCCACATCCCCTACATCCACCAGAGCCTGGCGGGCGCTCTCGACTACGGGTCGTACGCGGTGGAGCTCGAGCGCTGGTCGATCCTGCAGGTGGGGATCGCCAAGGCCGGCGAGCCGGCCTTCGACGTGCCCGCGGCGCACCCGGATCACGGGCGCGGTGTCGCTGCCTATTACTGGTGGCTTTTCCCGGGCACGATGTTCAACGTCTATCCGTGGGGCATATCGGTGAACGTGGTCACGCCTCTCGCGGTAGATCGCACGAAGGTGTCGTTCCTGCCGTTCGTGTGGGACGAGACGAAGCGCGATAGCGGCGCCGGCGCGGGCCTCGACCGCGTGGAGCGCGAGGACGAGGCCGTGGTGGAGGCGGTCCAGCGGGGGGTGCGGTCCCGGCTATACGACCGTGGCCGCTATTCACCCACGCGCGAGACGGGCGTCCATCACTTCCACCGCCTCCTTGCGCAGACGATGCACACCTAAGGATCGCCTGAGGACGGCCTCAGCGGTAGGCGATCGGGATAGCGTTCCCTGCGCCAGGGAAACCTTGGGGGGCCGCCCGACCCGGCCGGACCCGAGGCGTCGTCGCCGTCGGGATCGAGGAGGGAGCGCCGCTGTGCTTGAGATCCTGTCCGTAGCTCTACCTGTCGCCGTGTTCGTCGCCCTATGGGGCACGAGCGTGAGCCTTCGCATGTCGGGGAGGCCCGCTCTTCCGGCCGCCGTCTACGCGATCCCCATCGCGGGTCTCGCGCTCGCCGGCGTGGCGAACGCCGCGGTCATCGTGGAGGCGGGCCACGTGGGCGTGGTCACGCGCTTCGGCGCGGTCACCGGCGTGACCTTCGAGCAGGGCCTCAACTACAAGGCCCCGTTCATCGAGGGCGTCTGGATCGCCGACGTCCGCACGCAGAAGGAAGAGGTCGATGCCGCGGCGGCGTCCCGCGACCTGCAGGAAGTGAAGTCGCGCATCGCGCTCAACTACCACCTCGACGCGACCAAGGCCGGCACCGTCTACCAGGCCATCGGGCCGCTCTACAAGCAGCGCATCGTGGACCCGGCGATCCAGGAGGCATTCAAGTTCACGACCGCTCAGTTCAACGCGGAGGAGCTCATCACCCAGCGCGAGACGGTGAAGGAGCGCGCCCGCGAGTTCCTCCGCACGCGGCTCGGCAACTTCAACGTCATCGTCGAGGAGCTGAACATCGTGACCTTCGAGTTCTCGCGCGCCTTCAACGACGCCATCGAGGCGAAGCAGGTCGCGGCCCAGCGCGTCCTTCAGGCGGAGAACGAGCGTGCGAAGGCACGCGTCGACGCCGAGACGCGCGTCATCGCCGCGGAGGGCGAGGCGCAGGCAGTCCTCGTCCGCGCCAAGGCCGCCTCTGAGGCGCAGGAGACTCAGCGCTCGACCCTCAGCGACCTCTACGTGCAGTTCCTGGCGGTCGACAAGTGGGATGGCAAGCTCCCGTCGGTCACCGCGGGTGGGAACGGAGCCGTGCCGTTCATACAGCTGCCGACGCCGGGGGCGACGAGCCCGTAGGCGTGACCGGCGAGGATCCCGCGGCGACCGCCGCCGTGGTCAGCGATCCGGCCGTCCTGGGGTCGGCGCAAGCCCCGCCGGCCCTCGCGATCTTCGGCGGGCTGCTCGCGCTGGTGCTCGTATCGATCGGGACATCGGCTCTCCTGCTCGCCGGGACCGGTCGCGTCACCTTCATCGAGCCCGCGCCGACCGCCGCGCGGCCTCTGGTCGCGCCGGGAACGACGGCGGCGCCCGAGGCAGCGACATCGTCGGAACGCGTCCGGGTGGCCAGCACGAGAAGCGAGTCCACGACGACGGGGGCCGGCGCTCATCGCGTGACGTTCACGTGGACGCTGGAGGGTGCCCGGGAGAACGACCCGGTGGAGGTCCACTTCTATGTGGGTGGCCAGCTCGCCGGCAGGGAAACGGGCACGCTGGACGCCTCGGTCTTCTCGTTCGCGAGCGGGATCCTGACCCTCGCCACCGAGCAGGACTGCTCGACCTCCGGCTGGAGCGCCGACCTGGTCTCGGTCCGCGGCATGCTCGTGGACGGCGACGGCATCGCGGTGGTCCCCGGGGTCGCCTGCGACTAGCGCATCCTTGCCGGCGTGAGCGCGCGGCCACCCAGCGACTCCTACTCCGCGGCCGAGCGTCGCATCCTCGGACCAGCTCGCGGGATCCTTGGCGCGATCTACGGTCCGATCGCGCGGGTGCTCGGGCGCATCGGTGTGTCGCCGAACGCCGTATCCCTCTCGCAGATCCTGGTCGGCGTCGCTGTGGTCCTGCTCATCCCGACGCAGCCGCGGGTCGCGCTGATCCTCTTCGTGATCGCTCTGGCCCTCGACGGCATCGACGGCGCGCTCGCACGTGCGACAGGCCGCGTCACGAAGTTCGGCGGGCTGCTCGACCAGTACGCGGACCACATCCGCGAGGTCATGGTGGTGGGCGGCCTGGCGGCGCATGGAGCGCTGGACCCGCTGCTCGCGACGCTGTACGGCGTCGCGTATCCGGGCGTGAACCTGACGCTCTACCTCTGCAATACGTATCGCGTCCCCATGCCGCTCGCCATCAAGACCTACATGACCTTCTATCCGGCGATGGCCCTGTACCTCTGGGCCGGAGTGAACGTGCTCGACTGGGCGGGGCTGCTCGCGGTCGGAACGATGGGTCTTCTCGTAGCTCAAGGCCTGTGGCGCCTCAGAGGGGCGATGGACGGAACGTAGGCGTCGCTGGCCGCGGCTACATCATCAGGAGCTCGTGAAGCGGTCGATCTCGCGGCGTTCGCGCTTGGTCGGCCTGCCGGCGCCGGGCTCCCGGACGGCGACCTTCGGGTTCCGCCTGCGGACGGGCGGAGGAGGGCTCTGATCGATGAGGCATGTCGCCGCGGCGGCGGCTCCCACGCGCTTCTCGATGATGGCCACCACCTGGAGGACGCGCTCCCGTCCGGCGAAGGCGTCGACTCGGTCGCCGACCTTTACCTGTGTCGAGGCCTTGGCCGGCGCGCGGTTCACCCGGACGCGGCCACCACGGCAGGCAGCCGTCGCCACCGAACGGGTCGGAAAGATCCGCACGGCCCAGAGCCAGGTGTCGACGCGGGTCTTGTCGATCGCGCTATTGGATCAGGAGGCGGATGGTCCCGCTGGTAAACTTGAGCTTGCGTTCCTAGCCGACGTATCAGGCCCTTTCGTACACTTGTGCTTGGCGGCCGACGTATCGGGCCTCATCGAGCGAGAGGCGACTCGAGACTCGCTACGGCCCTCACGTCGGCTTCGTCGGGACCACTCGCGTGAGCAAGCTCCCGCGGGGTCCCTCCTCGCCGACGTAGCTCAGTGGTAGAGCAGTTGTTTCGTAAACAACAGGTCATGGGTCCGAATCCCATCGTCGGCTC
>CAZTAI010000120.1:0-5463 GCA_964611555.1 uncultured Chloroflexota bacterium
GGGCGCGCTCGCGCGCGCGGTCGACGCCGCCGGAGCGGCGGATCACGCCGAGCAGCTCGCGCAGCTCGCCGACGTCCTTATCGGCGGCGACGATGCGGCGGGCCAGAGCGGTGCCCTCACCGTCGAGCTCCGCGACGGCGTAGATCATCGGAAGGGTGGGCATCCCTTCGGCGAGGTCATGGCCGACCTCCTTGCCGAGATCGCCCTCGTCGCCCACGAGATCGAGCACGTCGTCCGTGATCTGGAAGGCGAGACCCAGGTTGGTCCCGTAAGCGCCCAGCGCGGCGATGTGCTCCGGCTCCGCATCGGCGAGGATCGCCGAGCCCTGGCAGCAGGCCGCGTAGAGCGAGGCGGTCTTCAGCTCGATGCGCTCCAGGTACTCGACCTCGTTCGGCATCCGCGCTGGAGCCGCGACCTCGGCGAGCTCGCCGTCGCAGAGCGCGAAGACGGTCTGCGCGACCATCGCGATCACCTCGGGCTTCGGCAGCACCGCGGCGAGGGCGTAGGCCTTCGCGAACAGGTAGTCGCCGACGATCAGGGCGATGTCGTCGTCCCAGACCGCGTTCACCGTCCCCACGTTCCGGCGCAGGGCGGCGCGATCGACGATGTCGTCGTGCACCAGCGACGCGGTATGCACCAGCTCGAGCGACTCCGCTAGATCGAGCGTCATCCGCCCCGGAGGGTTCGGCCCGAAGCGTGCCGAGAGGAACACCAGCGTCGGCCGCAGCAGCTTGCCGGGCGTCGCGAAGAGGTGCATCGCGGCGGCGGCGAACGTGGGATGCGCGCCGCGTCCTACATCACGCAGCCGGCGCCGCAGCTCGTCCAGGTCGCTCTCGACAAGACCGTAGAACCCGGCGGGAGAGCGCTCGGCGGACATGCGCCGAGTGTATGGACGGACATCCGGATCGCCGGCCCGTTCGCGCTACGCGGTCAGGGCTTCTTCGTCGGCTTCGGTGTCGGCTGCGGCGTCGGCTGCGGCGTCGGCTGCGGCGTCGGCTCGGGCGGTCGCGTCGACGCCGGTGGTGAGCCCTGGCCAGGAGGCCCAGACGCGCCACCTGACGCGCCCGGCGATGCGGAGGGGCTGCCACTCGGCCGGGCCGGAGCTATGCCGCAGAACGATGATCCGAACCGCCCGCCCGAGAGCTTGCTCGCGTTCGCCGCCCAGCTGTTCGCGAACTTCTGCCACTCCGGGAAGTGCGCGACGAGCTTGTAGCAGCTGCCACTGGCGGCAACAACGGTCGGGCTGGCCCCCGGAGAGGCCGCTGGCGGAGGGGCCGCCGACCTCCCGGTCAAGTAGATGCCGCGGTCGTCCGTCTTCGGCTCGGTGCCCGCCACGAAGAACTCGGTGCGGCGGAAGCTGCGCGGGCAGCCGGGGCCGGGCAGCATGCCGGATCCGTTGCCGCCGCGGAGCGCCGGATTCACGCACACGACCGCCTGGACGACGCTGTCCGGGCGCTCGTACCACTCCACCGGCAGGTCCGCCATGACCTTCTTCATGTAGTCCTTGAACAGGACGCCGGGTCCCATCGCCGAGGTGATGCCGAACATGATCGAGTTGTCGGCGTTGCCCATCCAGATGGCCGTCAGGCGCTGCGGAGTGAACCCGATGGCCAGCACGTCCTGCAGGTTGTCGGTCGTGCCAGTCTTGAGCGCGGCCGGCCGTCCGATGTTGGTCCAGGGGCCGAAGAGCCACGAGCCCTGCGGGTTCGTGTTGTCCTTGAGGATGTCGGCGAAGACCCACGCGATCCCTTCGTCGAGCACGCGGCGGCCCTCGGGCTTCGAGAAGTCCTTCACGATGCTCCCGTCCGGGCCGATCACCTGGTGGATGAAGGTCGGTTCGACGCGCATACCCATGTTCGCGACGACCTGGTACGCGCTAGCCATGTCGATCAGGCGGAGCTCACCGGCGCCGATGGCGAACGAGAGCCCGTAGCGCGCGCGGTCGCCCCAGTCCCTGCGGATCCCGAGCTGCGCGACCATATCCATGATCGAGTCCACGCCGACCATTCGTCCCACCGAGAGCGCCGGCAGGTTCAGCGACTCGCGGAGCGACTGGCGCAGCGAGAGCGGACCGTTCTGGACTGTGAAGCCGCCGCTCGGAGCGTTCTTCGGCTTGTACGTCGTGCCCGAGCCGTCGGGCATCTCGAACTGGATGTCGTTGAGGATCGACGCTGGGTTGAGCCCGAGCTTCTGCATCCCGGCGAGGTACGTGAAGATCTTGAAGGTCGAGCCCGGCTGGCGCATCGCGATGCCCGCGGCGTCGTAGTCGCCCTGGACCTTGGGCGAGCGGTCGTAGTAGTCGACGCTACCGACGTACGCCAGGATCTCGGCGGTCCGCGGATCCATCGTGATCAGGCCGGCGTTGTTGACGTTGCTGCGCTTCAGCCTCGTGATGCTGGCCTTGACCTCACTCTCGGCGAGCTGCTGTAGGTCCCAGTCGAGCGACGACAGGACCCTGTAGCCGCCGCGGTACGCGGCACGCTCGCCGAACATCGCGGCGAGCTGCTCCCGGACCCGGAAGACGAAGTGCGGCGCGGCGATCGCCGTCTCGACCTGCTTGACCTCGATGGGCTCGGCCTTCGCGGCCTCGGCCTGATCCGCGGTGACGTATCCGTTGTCGACCATCGCCTCGAGCACGTCGGCTCGTCGCAGCTTCGCCGCCGTAGGATCCTGCACCGGGTCGTACGCGGACGGGAGCTGGGGCAGTCCGGCGAGCAGCGCCATCTGGCCGAGCGTCAGCTGTGAGAGATCGGTCACGCTGAAGTAGGTCGCGGCCGCGGCCTTGATGCCATAGGCCTGGTTCCCGTAGTAGATCTGGTTGAAGTACATCTCGAGGATCTGCTCCTTCGGGTAGATCCTCGTGGCCTCGAGGGCCAGGATCGCCTCCTTGATCTTGCGCGTGAAGGTGGGCTCGTCTCCGAGGAGGCGTGTCTTGATCAGCTGCTGCGTGATCGTCGAGCCGCCCTGCGAGATCTCGCCGCTGCGCATGTTCGCCTCGGCCGCTCGCATGATCCCGGCGACGTCGACGCCGGGGTTCGTCCAGAAGGTCCTGTCCTCGATGGCGACCGTCGCCTGCTGCAGCAGCTCCGGGACCTGCTCCAGATCTATCAGCTCGCGCCGCTCGTCCTCGAGGCGATAGAGAAGGTGCTCTCCGGTGCGGTCGTAGATGAGCGTGGAGAGCGGGACGGGAACGGTCGCGAGGTCGTGCGCCGCCGGCAGATCCGCGGTGAAGAACTGCCACATGCTCGCGGACGCCGTACCGGCGAAGAGGGCGAACGCTGCGAGGACGATGCCCGCGCCACCCGCGATGGAGCCGACACCGGCCGCGGCGCCAGGGCGCCGCGATAGGTGACCGCGATGATGCGGGAACCGGTACGCGCGATAGGCGCGGCCCGGCCGAATCCCATTCCCAGCCATTCCGGTGTGCGTGGATGCACGGGTCGTGCCAGTGGTCGGTCCGCCGCTGGGTCGGCGGGCGACACGCCTGTGTGCTAGGTGGGGGCCCTTACTGGGGGGCCTTCGTGAAGCGGTCGATCACCCGTCGTACCGGTGAAGGCAGCTTCTTCCGGATCTCGACCCACGCGGACCGCGGCGGAGCGATCGCGGCGCTGCGCAGCGTTCGCTGTGCCTCTCGCGCGTCACCCTCCCACTCGTGGATCGTGGCGCGATCGTCGTCGCGGATAGACCCCGCCGGACCGCGCCGCTCCATCGCGGACTCGGTCGCGGGGATGCGCTCGTACAGCGAGGACACCGACGCGTACGCGTCGGGGATCTCCCGCTCGAGCACGGCGCGGAACCGGAGGAACTGCGCGTTCTCGAGCACGAAGGCCTGCTTGGTCTGATCGAACATGGACATGACCTCGAGATCCGCGGCCAGCTCGCGATCGACCGACGCGACCGCGAGGTCGAGCTCGGCCTGGGCCTTGGGAGTCCTCCGTCGCGCCACGCGACCACGTTAGCGCCGCAAGTCCGGCTATCGTTCGCGGCGATGGATCGACCGGGCGGCCGCCTCGATCTGCGCCGCGGGGCCCGCGTGCGATACCTGCCGGTGCACACGACGGAGTGGCGCGAGGGCAAGCTCGTCCGCCCGTCGCCGACGAACGAGGAGTGGCTCGTCGACAACGAGCTCGGCCGCGTTTGGATCCATGTGATGCGACTCAGCCCGGCTGAGGAGCGTTAGCGAACTCGTACACTTGATGTCCCCGCCCCCGTAGCTCAGCGGATAGAGCGACGGCCTCCGAAGCCGTAGACAGGCGTTCGATTCGCCTCGGGGGTACAGGATCGGCGTGACTCCGAACGCCTGTCTGCTGTGTTCGATACGCCTCGGGGGTACCGCCACATCCTCGCTAGGCTGGCGCCGTGACGGTGGCCCGCGACAAGGAACTGTCGCTGATCCAGCACCTCGACGAGCTGCGCAAGCGGCTCTATGTGATGGCGATCGGCGTCGGCGTCATGACCGCGATCTCCTTCACCTTCGCCGAGACGCTCATCCGGATACTGCTGCTGCCCTCGGGACAGGGGTCGTGCATCACGCTCGCGCCGACGGAGGGCTTCGCCACCTTCATGCGCGTCGCGCTGTTCTCGGGGATCGCCCTGGCCATGCCCGTGCTGGTCTGGCAGATCTTCGCCTACATCGACCCCGCGCTCATGCCGAACGAGCGACGCTTCGTGTTCCGCCTCGGGCCGTTCGTGGTCTTGCTCTTCGTCGCCGGCATGTCGTTCTGCTACTTCTTCCTGCTGCCGCAGGCACTCGGCTTTCTCGTCAACTTCGGCGGCGACGTCTTCGACACCCAGCTGCGCTGCGCCGAGTACCTGTCCTTCGTGACGACATTCATCCTGGGCATGGGGATCGTCTTCGAGGTCCCGGCCGTGATGTTCGCGCTCGTGAAGGTCCGCGTTCTGAGCCGCGAGCGGCTCGCGGGGATGCGGCGCTACGTCTTCCTCGGCGTCTTCCTGGCCGCGGCGCTGATCACGCCGACGCCGGACCCGTTCAACCAGGCCCTGGTGGCGATCCCGATGTATCTCCTCTACGAGCTCGGCCTGTTCCTCTCACGCTTCGCCCGAGCTCCTCGAGCCGCCGCCGCAGAGTAGCCTCGGCGCCCATCTCGGTCGGCTCGTAGTAGCGGCGTCCCAGCAATGAGGCCGGCAGGAAGGTCTCCTCGGGATCGAAGTGCTCGGGGCGATCGTGCGCGTAGCGATAGCCCTTCCCGTAGCCCATCTGCCGCATGAGCCCGGTCACCGCGTTGCGCAGGTGAAGCGGGACGGGATCCGCTCTCGTGTTCTCGATGTCGTCGGCCAGCCTGCCGCGCGCTGTCTTGATCGAGTCGGACTTCGGCGCGAGCGCGAGATACACGGTGGCCTCGGCCAGCGGGTAGTAGCCCTCGGGCAACCCGATCAGGTGGGTGGCCTGCTGCGCCGCCGCGGCGATGACCAGCGCCTGCGGATCGGCGAGACCCACGTCCT
>CAZTAI010000121.1:0-5415 GCA_964611555.1 uncultured Chloroflexota bacterium
GGAAGCGCGCGCGGCGTTCGCGCGATGAGGACGACACCGGCGGACGCGGTGGTCGCGGCGACGGGCGGGGTCGCCGTGCGGGCGATGCGGCCCGACGACGTGGATGCCGCGCTCGCGATCATCAACGCTTATGCGGCCGAGGACCGGATGCTCGAACGGACGCGCGAGTTCCTGCTCGAGCGGACCGGTGACTTCTTCGTAGCGGATGACATCGCGAGCTCCGCCTTCCAGGGTTGCGTAGCGCTCGCTGTGCTCACCCCCGACCTTGCGGAGATCAGATCGCTCGCGGTGCGGCGCGACGCGTCCGGCCGCGGCATCGGCCGCGCGCTTGTCGCCGCGTGCGTCGAGGAGGCCAGGCGGGCCGGCTTGCGTCGTGTCTTCGCGCTCACGCTCGTGCCGGACTTCTTCGAGCGCTGCGGCTTCACCCTGGTCAGCCTGGGACGGCTGCCGGAGAAGAGCGCGGCGGAGTGCCCCATCTGCCCGAAGCGGGGGCGCTGCGACGAGCACGCGATGCTGCTGCACCTGGACGGGACCAAGCCGGAGCGGCTGCGGGCCGAGGAGCCCGTGGGCTACACGCGGCTCATGGAGCTCTCGCCCGACATCGCACGAGGCGTCGGGCCTTCGTCCTGACCGGCTCGTTCCGCGGCGTCACCGCCGCGTTCAACGCGATCACGATGGTCGCCGCCGCCTACACGCTGACCCGCGGATCCCTGGCCGACCCGGTCGCGAACGTCGTTCTGTGGGGCTCGGCCGCGGCCGCCGTTGTCGCCGCGCTGGTCGTCCTGTCGAACGGCCCCGCCGTGATCGGCTGGGCAGCGGTCGGCTACGTCGTCTTCGCCGCCCTCCTGGCCACGGCGCGACCTGTGCCGCTCCTTCTACTGCTCGGTGTCGCGTACATGCCCGTGCTCCAGCGCCCGCGAGGCTCGCTTGCGGCCGGGCTCGGGGTAGCGGTCCTCACGGCGCTGGCGCTCGCGGTCCTGATGCAGGTCCGAACGACGCTCCGCTGATCCGGCAGATCGGGCCACCGCTGTACGCTCCGAACGTGGCTCACCGGCCCACGATCCGCGCCGCGAACGGTGTCGTGGCCAGCGGTCACCACCTCGCGACGGCCGCTGGCCTTGCCGCGCTGCGCGAGGGCGGCAGCGCGACCGATGCGGCGATCGCTGCCGCGGCGGTCTGCGCGGTCGTCCTTCCCAAGGCCACCTCGATCGGCGGCGATGTCTTCGCGCTTGTGTATGACGCCGGACGCAGCGAGGTCCTGGCCTACAACGGCTCCGGAGCGGCACCGCGAAGCCTCGACAGCGCCGCACTGGGCGGTGGCTACCCCGAGCGCGGCGCGATCATGTCCACGGTCCCGGGATGCGTGGCCGCGTGGGCCGACCTGGTCGAAGCGCACGGGCGCCTGGGCCTCGACCGCGCGCTCGCGCCGGCGATCGCGTACGCGGAGGAAGGCTTCGCGGTAAGCGATGTGCTCGCCGCGGCGATCGCGGCGGAGGCGCAGCTGCTCGCAGGCGATCCCGAGTGCGCGCGCACGTACATGCCGCGCGGGCGCTCGCCGCGCGCCGGCGAGATCCTGCAACAGCCGGATCTCGCATCATCCCTACGCGAGATCGCGCGCCACGGCGCCGACGCCTTCTACAGGGGCGCGCTCGCGGGTCGCGTCGCCGAGGGCATCGTCGCGCTGGGCGGAGCGGTGTCCGGCGACGACCTCGACGCGCACCGCACCGACCGGCCGGATCCGGTGTGGATCGAGTACGGCGGCCTGCGCGTGTACGGGCAGCCGCCCGTCTCGCAGGGCCACGTCCTCCTGGAGGAGCTGGCGATCCTGGAGGGCATGGATGTGAAGCGGATGGGCTGGGGGAGCCCCGACCTGGTGCACGCCATGGTCGAGGTCAAGAAGCTGGCGTTCGCCGACCGTGACGCGTACGCCGGCGATCCACAGGCCGTGGACTTCGACGCGCGCCGCCTCCTCGATCCAGGACACGCGGCGGCGCGAAGAAAGGCCATCGGTGGCCGGGCTGCGGACCGCGTCGAGGCGGGGGAGCTGGCGGTACCGTCGCATACCACCTTCCTGGCCGTCGCCGACCGCGACGGGAACGTGGTCACGCTCATCGAGAGCGTGTTCAGCGGGTTCGGGGCGGCGACCATGATCCCCGGGACCGGGATCCTGCTGAACGACCGCCTGCGCGGGTTCTCGCTGGACCCGGCCTCGCCCAACGCCATCGCTCCGGGCAAGCGGCCCGTGCACACGCTCAACACGGTCATGGCCCTGGACGGCCGCGCGCCTCGGCTGGCCTTCGGCACTCCCGGGCGGCACGCCCAGGTGCAGACGAACTTCCAGCTGGCGGTGGGCCTCATCGACTTCGGACTGGACGTCCAGGCGGCGATCGAGGAGCCGCGCTGGTTCCACGAGCGCGGCAGAACGCTCGAGGTCGAGGCGCGTTTCCCCGAAGAGGTCCGCAGGGCCCTCGCGGGGAAGGGACATGAGATCGAGCTGCTTGGTGAGTGGGACGCGACCACCGGCGGGGCACAGGCCATCGCCGTGGACGAGAACGGCGTCTTCGCTGCCGGCGCCGACCCGCGCCGTGAGGGGGTCGCGGCTGGCTACTAAGCGCGCGCGAGCGATCGCTCTCGCACTCGCGCTCGTCGTCTCCGGGGTCCTCAGCGCGTGCGAGCCGGCCCCGCCCGCTCCGGGCCCGGTCGCGAACGCGTACGCGGAGGCCTGGACGAAGGGCGACCACGCCGCGATGTGGGCGCTGCTCACCGCGTCATCACAGGAGCGCGTGGGCGAGGCCGGGTTCCTCCAGCGGCTGCCGCTCATCGCCGAGGAGATGTCGCTCGTCTCGCTCGAGGCGAAGGCCGGTGCGAGCGAATTCGTCCGGGAGGCGAGCGGCTCGCCGGATCCACGGCGCGCGACGGTCCCGCTCTCGGTGACGTTCAAGACGAGGAACGTCGGTGAGTTCTCACGCAAGACCGAGCTGCACCTGGTCATGGAGGGCGAGAAGGCGGAGGCGCGCTGGCGGATCGACTGGGGGCCTGAGGCCATCCTTCCCGAGCTCGTCCCCGGGCGGCTCGTGCGCATGACCCACCTGCCCACCACGCGCGGGCGGATCATCGCGCGCGACGGCACCGAGCTCGCGACCTTCGCCGAGGCGACGGAGGTCGGAGTCGTGCCGGGCCAGATCCAGACCGAGGCGGGTCTCTTCGCGAGCCTCGGGCCGATCGTCGGACTGACCGGCGAGCAGATGAAGGCCAAGCTCCAGCAGTCGTGGGTGCGCGATGACACGTACGTGCCCCTGGCGACGGTCCGCGACGTAAGCCCCGAAGTCCACGCGAAGCTCAATGTCATCGAGGGCGTGCAGCTCCGGCCCCAGCGCGTCCGCTCCTACCCCAGCGGCATCCTTGCCCAGGAGATCGGTGCCGTGGGCGAGGCGACGGAGGAAGAGGCCGCGGCTCGCGCGGGACGCGGGGTCCGCTCCGGAGACATCGTCGGCAAGCACGGCCTCGAGGCGACGCTCGACGAGCACCTTGGCGGGTCGAGCGGCTGGCGCCTCGCGATCGTCGACGAGAACGAGCGTCCGGTGGAGCTGCTCGGCGAAGTGCTGGCGGTCCCGGGTCAGGACGCCGTCCTCTCGATCGACACCGCGATGCAGCGCGTTGCCGAGGAGAAGCTTGCGACGACCAAGGGCGCCGTCGTGGTCGAGGACGCCTGGACCGGCGAGATCCTGGTGCTCGCCACCGGGCCGAAGGCCGAGTCCTTCGACCGCGCCATGTTCGGGCAGTACGCGACCGGATCGACCTTCAAGCTCGTCACCGCGGCCGCGGCCCTCAGCAGCGGCGCGCTGAAGCCGACCGAGAAGGTCGATTGCCCGCAGCGCTGGACCGGGTTCGGCCCGCAGTGGGCCCAGGTCAACCACGAGTCGAGCGCGCTAGGGATGATCGACCTCCGCACCGCGCTCGCGCGCTCCTGCAACACGTTCTTCTACGAGCTCGGCAAGCGGCTCAACGACCGAGATCCAAACCTGCTGCCGAACGCCGCGAAGAGCTTCGGGCTCGGGAGCGCCACCGCGATCGACTTCGTCTTCGAGGCCGAGGGCATCGTGCCCAGCCCCGAGTGGAAGAAGGAGAACTTCGCGGATCCGGCGAGCCAGGTCTGGAATCCGGGTGACGCGACGAACCTCGCCATCGGTCAGGGGTACCTCCTGGCCACGCCCATCCAGATGGCGAACTACGTGAGCACGGTCACCAACGACGGGATACTTCTCAAGCCGCGCCTGGTCGTGGAGCTGCGCGACCGTTCCGGGGCGGTCACGAAGACGTTCGACCGCGAGGAGCTGGGTCGCGCCGGCGTCAAGGCCGCCGACCTCTCGGCGATCCGTGACGGCATGCGCGCGGTGGTCGCCGATCGCGATGGCACCGTCTACTTCCCATTCCTCGGGTACGAGATCCCGGTCGCCGGGAAGAGCGGCACGGCCGAGACGTCGCAGGCCGGACGCGTGAACGCCTGGTTCATCGGGTTCGCCCCGTTCGATGTGCCGCGCCTGGCGGTCGCCACGGTCCTCGAGGGCTTCGAGGAGAAGCCTGGTGTGCACGGGTCGCAGGACGCCGCGAAGATCACCCGCGCGGTGCTGGCCGCGCGGCTCGGAGGCACGCCCCAGCGCTAGGCCCCGCCCGCCTATCCTTTAAGGACCCCCATGACCACCCAGATCGCACCACCTCGCCTCACCGACGCGCCGATCACGCGGCGGCTCGACAACGGTCTTGTCGTGTACGCCGCTTCGGCCCGCCATGCGCCGGTCGCCGCGCTCTTCGTCTGGTACCACGTGGGCGGCCGCAACGAGGTCCCGGGGACCACGGGCATGAGCCACTTCCTCGAGCACATGCTCTTCAAGGGCACGCCGGCGCATCCCAAGGGCGACCTCGACAAGCTTCTCGCGCGGTACGGCGCGATGTGGAACGCGTTCACCAGCGAGGACGTGACCTGCTACTTCGAGGTCGTCCCCAAGGAGCGGCTTCCCGTCGCGCTCGAGCTCGAGGCGGACCGCATGCGCAATGCGCTGATCGAGGCCGATGAGGTCGAGGCCGAGCGCACCGTCATCGTGAGCGAGCGCGAGGGCCTCGAGAACGATCCCTCGTTCCTCCTGGGCGAAGAGCTGCAGGCCGTGGCGTTCAGCCGCCACCCCTACGGCCAGGGCGTCATCGGGAGCAAGGACGACATCAAGCTGATGACCCGCGACGGCCTCTACTCGCACTACCGCCGCTTCTACTCGCCGAGCAACGCTTACGTGCTGGTGCTCGGCGACGACGAGGACGAGGCGCTGCTCGAGGGCGCCTCCGCCGCGTTCGGATCGCTCGAGGCGGGGGAGCCCGCGCCGCCGGTGCGCTCGCCGGAGCCGCCGCAGCACGGCGAGAAGC